>NZ_JBFUIQ010000024.1:0-53335 GCF_056401795.1 Peribacillus sp. P4_D6 | reverse complement strand
GCGCACCTTTCATAGCTTTGGAGTGAAAGCGAGGGTCACTCAAGTTCATTTAGGTCCTGCCGTAACCAAATATGAAGTACATCCGGATGTAGGGGTGAAGGTAAGTAAAATTGTCAGCCTATCCGATGACTTGGCCCTTGCACTTGCCGCAAAGGATATTAGGATCGAAGCGCCGATTCCCGGAAAATCGGCAATCGGAATAGAAGTGCCTAACTCCGAAGTGGCGATGGTGTCATTAAGGGAAGTTTTAGAGGCCAAAGAAGTTGACAAGCCTGACGCAAAACTGCAAATAGGCTTAGGGCGGAATATTTCCGGTGAAGCGGTTAAGGCGGAGCTCAATAAAATGCCGCATTTACTAGTGGCTGGTGCTACGGGCAGCGGGAAATCCGTTTGTATCAATGGGATTATTACGAGTATTCTGATGCGGGCAAAACCGCATGAAGTGAAAATGATGATGATCGATCCAAAAATGGTCGAGTTGAATGTCTATAATGGAATTCCCCACTTACTCGCACCTGTAGTGACCAATCCGAAGAAAGCTGCACAGGCTCTGCAAAAAGTGGTCAGTGAAATGGAAAGGCGCTATGAGCTATTTTCTCATTCCGGTACGCGAAATATTGAAGGCTACAATGATTACATTAACCGGTATAACATTGAAGAAGACGCCAAACAACCGCTCTTGCCTTATATCGTGGTCATTGTCGATGAGCTGGCAGATTTGATGATGGTCGCTTCTAACGATGTAGAGGATGCCATCACAAGGCTTGCACAAATGGCACGTGCTGCTGGCATCCACTTGATAATTGCCACTCAGCGGCCATCCGTAGATGTAATTACAGGGGTCATTAAAGCGAACATCCCATCTAGGATTGCCTTTAGTGTCTCATCAATGACCGATTCGAGAACGATCCTCGACATGGGCGGGGCCGAAAAACTGTTAGGCCGGGGTGACATGCTCTTCCTGCCTTCAGGAGCTTCAAAACCGGTCCGCGTCCAAGGGGCCTTTTTATCCGACAATGAAGTCGAGGAAGTTGTCACATATGTCATTTCACAGCAAAAAGCACAATACAACGAAGAAATGATACCCGATGAAATTGCAGAAACCTCAAATGGTGAAGTCGAAGATGATTTATATGGGGATGCGGTATCCTTGATCGTAGAAATGCAGACTGCATCCGTTTCCATGCTGCAGCGCCGTTTCCGGATTGGCTATACCCGGGCAGCCAGATTGATTGATGAAATGGAGGCTAGGGGAATTGTCGGTCCATATGAAGGCAGTAAACCACGAAATGTATTGGTTACAAAAGATGAACAAGATGAAGCGCATTCATCATAGGTAAAGAAAAAACCGGGCAGCTGCCCGGTTTTTTAAATATTCATCGCCTCGTCTAAATGTTGAAGGCAGAAGTCGGTAATCATCGCTTCTTCATCTTCTTCTAAATCGAATTCGAGTGCGCCTTCGTTCCCTTTTTCAAAAATATCATATTTAATCAATTTGCCTTTTTGTTCTTCTACAGCAAAAAGCACCCGGATATATAAACCATTTTCTGAAAAGAGCTCATCCTCTTCAGGCACTTCAATATCCAAGAACAACTCGTAACGTTCCCCGGACAAAATACCAAATGGATCATTCAATTTTTCGATTGTGTATTCTGTAATCTTTAACATCTTGTGTACATCCCTTCAAAGAAGATAAATCCTATTATACAGGAAAAAAGATCTTGAACATAGCTGCATGCATCTTGCATTTTTTTATAAATTTATCTGATTTAGGAGAATAATCGTACAAATTCCGCGGCCACATCTAGATTGAAAGACACAGGGAAGGGTAATTTCTCCTAAATTCTTTTAAAGTAAATAGTAAAACACTATTTATTTATATTAAAAAAAATGTTATATTATTTTCGATTAGTAGGAATGATTCAACATCAGAGGTCTGATGTCTTAAGAAATTAGCTGGGGGAAACTGTATGTCAATAAAATCAGATAGTCGACATTTATATTTGCAGGTCATTGATTACCTGAAGCAGGATATTGAAGCTGGAGTCTATCAGGAAAATGAAAAATTCCCTTCAGAATTCGATCTTGCGAAAAAATTGGGAGTTAGTAGGGCGACACTTCGAGAAGCGCTGCGAATTTTGGAAGAAGAAAACATTATCATTCGCCGCCATGGAGTTGGGACTTTCGTCAATCCGAAACCTCGGTTCACTTCAGGTATCGAGCAATTAAAAAGTGTCACGAACATGATTGAAGAGGCAGGGATGAAGCCGGGTACGATTTTCTTAAGCTCGACGGCCCAAGAACCTACAGAAGAGGATATACGCAGGTTTTCTTGTTCAACAGACGAACGCATCGTCAGCATCGAACGAGTAAGGACAGCGAATGGGGAGCCAGTCGTCTACTGTATTGACAAAATTCCTGAATCTATTCTTTCAGAAAATTTTGACCGTAATGATGAGTCTCTTTTTGATATTTTGGAAAGAGATGCGCATCGGAAAATTACGCATGCCGTAGCGGAGATTGAGCCCATTGGATATCATGAGAAAGTTTCTCCTATCCTTAAATGCTCGCCAGAAGCCGCGCTACTCGTTTTAAAGCAGATGCATCTGGATGATTGGGACCAGCCTATCCTGTATTCTGTTAACTACTTTAAAGCCAATATGTTCAGCTTTCATGTTCTTCGTAAACGTGTGTAGGCCTTGACTCTGCAAACGGATGAATGCAAGCGATTGTTTCGATTCCAAAAAAAGTCGATCAAAACGTATGCAAAAAAAATTAACGAGAAGTGAAAACGCAAACATGAATGACTTTTCAGAACATTCCTGCTCAAAAAACTATGTAAATTAGGGGGATAAAAATTGAAAAAGCGCAAATTAGGACTAGCTCTTTCACTTGTTCTTGCAGCCGGTACGCTACTGGGAGCATGTGGTAATTCAGAGAATGATGATAAAGAATCTTCAAATGGGAAAAACAAAGATAACTTCACTGTTGCAATGGTAACTGATACTGGCGGCGTGGATGACGAGTCGTTCAACCAATCCGCTTGGAAGGGCATTCAGGAATTCGGTAAGGATAATGGTCTGGAAAAAGGTAAGGATGGCTACAACTACCTGCAATCTAAATCTGATGCCGATTACGCTAAAAACCTGAATACGCTTGTACGTGAAGATTACCAACTAATCTATGGTATCGGTTTTCTTTTAGCCGAAGCTGTTGGTGAAGTGGCCGACCAACGTCCGGATTCAAACTTTGCTATCGTGGATACAGTTGTAGATAAAAAGAATGTAGCCAGCATCAATTTTAAAGAGCAGCAAGGTTCATTCCTTGTAGGTGTAATTGCCGGTCTGCAAACGAAAACAAACAAAGTCGGTTTTATCGGCGGAGTTGAATCTGAATTAATCAAGAAATTCGAAGTTGGCTTTAAGGCTGGGGTTTTATCTGTAAATCCGGATGCGAAAGTTGAAGTTAAATATGCCGGAGATTTCAATAAAGCTGATATCGGTAAATCCACAGCAGGCTCCATGTATTCTTCAGGCATCGATATCATTTATCATGCTGCTGGCGGAACTGGAAAAGGTGTATTCACTGAAGCAGTCGAGCAAAAGCAAAAAGATCCTAAGAGGGAAATCTATGTTATCGGTGTAGATAGCGACCAAGCTAAATTAGGGGCAGTTCCTGGAACTGACGACAACATCACACTTACTTCCATGCTAAAACGTGTTGACGTGGCAGTTAAAGACCTTTCCGAGAAAGCGAAAGAAGGAAACTTCCCAGGCGGAAAAGTAATTGAGTACGGTATCGAAGAAAATGGTGTAGGCATTTCCGATACAAAAGATAACGTAACAGAAGAATCTTTAAAAGCGGTCGAAGAGTGGACAGAAAAAATTAAATCAGGTGAATTCGTAGTTCCGGGAACGGATGAAGAATTCAAAAAACTTGATTTATAATCTCTAATGCCAGAAAGAATAGGGAGGCGAATTGCCCTCTATTCTTTCTTTTCCCAATTGGTCTTTGCAACTGAAAAATATCGAATGAAAAACTATGATAGAATCGTAGTTTTTCATTTGGTTTTTTTTAAAAAATCAATAAGCTAGTAGATGCAATTAAATGATTTTAAGAATATTTACACTCATTTTAGGAGTTGATAATACGTGGAATATGTAATTGAGATGCTTAATATCCGTAAGGAATTCCCCGGCATCGTCGCAAATGATAACGTTACCCTTCAGGTTAAAAAAGGGGAGATTCACGCATTATTAGGTGAAAATGGCGCGGGCAAATCCACATTGATGAATGTTTTATTCGGCTTATACCAGCCTGAACAGGGAGAAATCCGTGTGAACGGCAAGCCAGTCAAGATTACCAGTCCTAACATTGCCAATGATTTAGGGATTGGGATGGTCCATCAGCATTTTATGCTCGTAGACCCCTTTACAGTAACAGAAAATATCATTTTAGGAAAAGAACCATCCAAAGCGGGTAAGATCGATTTAAAAGAAGCGAGCGAGGAAGTTAGGAAACTATCAGAACAATATCAGCTTCGTGTTGACCCCTATGCGAAAATTGCCGATATTTCAATAGGGATGCAGCAGCGTGTCGAGATTCTTAAGACGCTTTACCGTGGTGCGGAAATATTGATTTTTGATGAACCGACCGCTGTATTGACTCCTCAAGAAATCAAGGAATTGATTTATATTATGAAAGCCCTTATCAAAGAGGGGAAATCCATCATTTTAATTACACACAAACTTAAGGAAATCATGGAGGTTTGTGACCGGGTAACGGTAATACGCAAAGGCCAAGGAATTGGTACAGTGAATGTCAACGAAACGAATCCTAACGAATTGGCTAGCTTAATGGTCGGTAGGGAAGTTCTGTTCAAGACGGAAAAAACGGCAGCTATTCCTTCGGATGTAGTTCTCGAGGTCCGGGAACTGGAAGTCAAGGATTCCCGGGGCGTTTCAGCTGTTCGGAACTTGGATTTAACTGTCCGTGCAGGAGAAATTGTCGGTATCGCCGGTGTTGATGGAAATGGACAATCCGAACTAATTGAAGCATTGGCTGGCCTAAGGAAGACAACAGCTGGTTCGATCATGCTAAATGGAAAAGAAATCAGGAATCTGAAGCCGCGTAAAATCACTGAAGCAGGTGTCGGCCATATTCCAGAAGACAGGCATAAGCATGGCTTGGTTCTCGATTACAGCATTGGGGAAAATATCGTCTTGCAAACCTACTATCAAAGGCCTTTTTCAAAAGCCGGTATCTTGAACTCAAAGAAAATATTTGAAAAAGCCCGTTCATTGATCAAAAGCTATGATGTTAGGACTCCGAGTGAATATACCCCGGCAAGGGCTCTTTCTGGCGGGAATCAGCAAAAAGCGATCATCGGCCGGGAAGTTGATAGGAACCCGGATTTATTGATTGCCGCACAGCCAACACGCGGGCTTGATGTAGGAGCGATCGAGTTTATCCATAAACGGCTCATTGAACAGCGTGATGCAGGAAAAGCGGTACTTCTCATTTCATTTGAATTGGAAGAAATCATGAATGTGAGCGATAGGATTGCCGTTATATACGAAGGGGAAATCGTCGCAATTGTCGATCCGAAAGAAACGACTGAACAGGAGCTTGGCCTTCTAATGGCCGGCAGTAAACGGACGGAAGCAGGTGGAAAACAAAATGTCTAAGTATTTATCTAAATTAACGAGTCCGTTAATAGCAGTTATCCTCGGCTTAGTCGTTGGGGCCATAATCATGTTGGTAAGCGGCTATGACCCAGTTGCCGGCTATGGCTCCATGGTAAATGGAATTATTGGGGATTCTTATTATGTAGGGGAATCCGTCAGGACAATCATCCCTTATATCCTTGCCGGTTTGGCAGTGGCTTTTGCTTTTCGCACGGGCCTTTTCAATATCGGTGTAGAAGGGCAATTAATTGTAGGCTGGCTGGCGGCAGTTTGGGTCGGAATCGCTTTTGATCTTCCAAGGATCATCCATTTGCCATTGGCCATATTAGCTGGTGCAGCTGCTGGGGCATTGTGGGCTTTTATCCCTGGTTATTTAAAAGCTAAGTTCCGTGTACATGAAGTAATCGTTTCCATCATGTTGAATTATACAGCTTTATATGTGACGAATTATTTAATTAGGAATGTAATGACTGACAAGCTGGATAAAACAGAAAGAATTGCTGATACAGCATCACTGCGGTCTCCTTTTTTTGAAAGCATTACGGATTTTTCCCGGATGCATTGGGGAATAGTGGTAGCGATTATTTGCGTAATCATCATGTGGTTCCTGCTTGAAAGGACCAAAACCGGCTTTGAACTGAAAGCGGTAGGTTTCAATCAGCACGCGTCCGAGTATGCAGGGATGAGTGTCAATAAGAACATCATACTTTCCATGGTTATTTCAGGTGCTTTTGCAGGACTTGCGGGTGCGATGGAAGGCCTTGGAACTTTCGGTTATGCCGCGGTCAAAGGCGGGTTCACAGGTATGGGCTTTGATGGGATTGCAGTAGCCTTATTAGGGGCGAATACGGCTATTGGTGTTGTGCTTGCAGCCTTATTATTTGGGGGACTGAAAGCCGGGGCCTTAAATATGCCGCTAGAAACCGGAATACCTAGTGAAATTGTGGATATTGTCATAGCATTGATCATTTTCTTCGTAGCATCCAGTTATTTTATTCGTTGGATTGCCGCTCGATTTAAGAAAGGGGTGAAATAAGTGGATTTTTTCCAAGTATTACAAATTATTATTCCATCTATGATAGCTCTAGCTGCTCCACTTATTTTTACTTCACTTGGAGGAGTGTTTTCTGAACGGGCTGGTGTCATAAACATCGGTTTAGAAGGTTTGATGGTCATTGGTGCCTTTACAGGGATTGTTTTTAACTTAATGTTTGCTGATGTATTTGGGGAATGGACTCCTTGGCTCGCAGTCTTAGCGGCAATGATTGCCGGCTTGCTGTTTTCCATTCTGCACGCTGTGGCATGCATTACGTTCAGGGCGGACCAAACGGTTAGTGGGGTTGCCATCAACTTGTTGGCAGTAGGTCTGACCATGTTTTTGGTGAAGCTGATTTTTGACAAAGGTCAAACTGATAGAATCACAGAAACATTCCCAAGGATTGATGTTCCGTTATTAAGTGATATTCCATTTATTGGGCCCATCTTTTTCGCAAATGGTTATTACATCGTATATATAGCGATTCTCATATCTTTTGTCGTTTGGTATGTTCTTTATAAAACACCATTCGGGTTAAGGATTCGTGCAGTGGGAGAACATCCCATGGCTGCTGATACGATGGGTGTCAATGTTACGAAAATCCGATATGCCGCCGTTTTATTATCAGGTGCTTTTGGAGGGATCGGCGGAGCGATTTATGCTACCATCTTTTCAAATGAATTCAATCATGTGACAATTAATGGTCAAGGTTTCATGGCCATTGCCGCCATGATTTTTGGTAAGTGGCACCCGATCGGGGCAATGGGAGCAGCTTTATTCTTTGGTTTGGCTCAAAGTTTAAGTATCGTTGGCTCGAGCCTTCCCTTCTTCAAGGATATTCCATCAGTTTACCTCTTGATCGCTCCATATGTTCTGACGATCATTGCGCTAACTGGTTTCATTGGACGTGCTGATGCTCCAAAAGCATCCGGACAGCCATACATCAAAGGGAAAAGATAAGTGTCTAACCGGTCAGCAAACTGTGCTGGCCGGTTTTTTCTTTAGAGATTGAGCCATAAATGATGGTGAGCTGGTGAAAAAACAAAAAAAGTAGCTGTAACTTGCATGATTTTTCCTTTCACATGTATATTTTAAGTAGATGTTTAAAAGGGTTCCAAACTACAAACAATAAGCTAATAAAGGTGATTTATATAATGAGGAGGATTATTCATGTCTATTGCTTCCGATACAATTACGGAAAAAAGCGGCTACAAGCTTCATGTGGTCCGGACGGATAAATATAAAACGAATACTCTCGTGCTGAAGATGAAGGCCGCTTTGACAAAAGAGGACGTTACATATCGTGCACTGCTGCCATATGTGTTACAAAGCAATACAAGTAAATATCCTACAACACCCGAGCTTCGATCTTATCTTGATGATTTATATGGAGCAGGGTTTTATGTCGATGTAGCTAAAAAAGGAGAATATCAAATCATAAGTTTTACGATTGATATCGTCAATGAAAAATTCCTTAGTGATTCAACCCCGCTTCTCGAAAAGGCTTTTGGGTTGTTATCAGAGGTGATCTTCAATCCGAAGAAAAACGGCGAAGCCTTTGACTCTAAAACGGTTTCCAATGAAATCCGCTCCTTAAAACAGCGGATTCAATCCATTTCCGATGACAAAATGCGATATTCAGCTACACGTCTAGTAGAGGAAATGTGCAAAAACGAACCATATGCTTTAGAAGCGAGCGGTAATCTTCAAGACTTGGAAACGATAACTCCAAAGTCCCTATTCGCCTACTATAAAAAAATGCTGTCGGAAGATGAAATCGATTTATATGTAATCGGCGACATCGATGGATCGGAAGTGGAGGCACTGGCTGACAAGTATGTGTCGTTGCAAGAACGTGAGCCTGTTAGACTGCCGAGGGATACGGGCAAGGCAGTGGAGAAGGAAAAAGAAATCATCGAGAATTCGGATGTAAAACAAGGGAAATTGAATATCGGTTATCGAACCCAAGTTGCATACGGTGATCCGGATTATTATGCTCTTCAGCTTTTCAATGGGATTTTTGGTGGCTTTTCACATTCAAAACTTTTCATTAATGTCAGGGAGAAAGCCAGCCTTGCTTATTATGCAGCTTCAAGGCTTGAAAGTCATAAAGGACTATTGATGGTCATGGCCGGCATTGAAAATGCCAACTACAAGCAGGCATTGGATATCATTCATGCACAAATGAAGGAAATGAAGCAAGGTAACTTTTCCGATGAAGAACTTGCACAGACAAAGGCGGTCGTTAAGAACCAGCTCCTTGAAACCATTGACGTTTCGAGAGGGCTTGTGGAAATTTTATATCATAATGTGATTTCCGGGCAGGATATATCACTCGACGAGTGGTTTGCAAAAACAGAGCGGACGACAAAGGAAGAAATCATTGCAGTTGGTCAAAAGATCCAGCTTGATACGATTTATTTCCTAACGGAAGCGGAGGTGCAAGGGTAATGGAAAAAATAGCATTCACTCAATTGAAAGAAGAGCTTTTCCATGAAAAAATGGATAATGGTCTTGAAGTATATATTCTTCCGAAAAGCGGGTTCAATAAATCATTTGCGACTTTCACGACGAATTATGGTTCAATCGACAACCATTTCAAACCATTGAATGAAACGGAATTCTCTAAAGTACCAGATGGGATTGCCCATTTTCTTGAACATAAGCTATTTGAAAAGGAAGATGGTGATGTTTTTCAGCAATTTTCAAAGCAGGGAGCATCTGCAAATGCCTTTACCTCTTTCACCCGTACAGCTTATTTATTTTCCAGCACGTCTGATTTCGAGAGGAATCTTACTACCTTAATTGACTTTGTCCAGGACCCTTACTTTTCGGAAAAGACGGTAGAAAAGGAAAAAGGAATCATTGGGCAGGAAATCAACATGTATGATGATAATTCAGACTGGCGGTTATATTTTGGGACGATTGCCAATATGTATCATCAGCATCCAGTGAAAATCGATATTGCCGGTACTGTGGAATCGATTGCAGGTATTACGAAAGATATGCTTTATGAATGTTATAATACGTTTTACCATCCTAGCAACATGCTCCTATTTGTTGTAGGACCGGTAGATGTCGAAAGTACCATGAAACTGATTCGGGATAACCAAAATGATAAAGGGTACAACGAACAACCAGCAGTGGAACGTAAATTTGACGAAGAGCCGGAAATCGTTGCCAAGGATAAGGAAGTCTTAAGGATGAATGTCCAGACACCAAAAGTGATGCTGGGCATCAAGGCCATCAATGTAAACCAATCCGGTTTACAGCTTTTGAAAAGGGAATTGGCGACCAATATTTATTTGGAAATGCTGTTTGGCAAAAGTTCGCCTTTGCATGAGGAGCTGTATGAGGAAGGGTTGATCGATCAAAGCTTCTCATATGATTACACACAGGAACAAGGTTTTGGGTTTGCGTTAATTGGCGGGGACAGTGCCAAACCTGATGAGTTGATGGAGTCTTTATTCGGTATCCTGCAAAAATCAAAAGCCGGAACCGGCCTGAATGAAGAAAGCCTGCAAAGGACTATCAAGAAAAAAATCGGTTCTTTCCTTCGTTCCTTGAATTCGCCGGAATATATAGCGAATCAATTCACCAGATATGCATTCAATGATATGAACTTGTTCGATGTTGTATCGGTATTGGAAAAACTAACTATCGAAGATATCAGGGAGGTCGCCAAGGACTTAATATCCGATGAACGGATGACAGTCTGTCAGGTACTTCCGAAATAATATAAAGGGGGCGTGAAAGTGGGGAAACGTTTTGCCCTTATTACAGGAGCCAGTGGAGGAATCGGCAGGGAAATCGCTATAAAGCTCGCCGAGGAGAATTACTCACTTTATTTACATTATAACAGCAATGAGGAAGCGATACTTGCCCTGATTGAAGAACTGAAGCCTCATCAAGTCGAACTTATTCCGATACAAGCGGATTTGGCTGCACCGGACGGCTATAAGAAATTGGCGGAAAATATTTTTGCCCTTCATGCAATCGTCCTTAATAGTGGCAATAGCTATTATGGGCTTATATCTGATATGGATGAGACTATCGTTACTGAAATGGTTCAGCTGCATGTAACGAGCCCTTTCCAATTAACAAAGGAACTGCTTCCAAAGCTTATGTACCAAGAACAGGCTGCCATCGTTGCCGTCACATCAATTTGGGGGCAGACAGGTGCATCTTGTGAAGTATTATATTCAATGGTCAAAGGCAGTCAAAATGCTTTTATCAAGGCGCTTAGCAAAGAAGTATCGCTTAATGGAATCCGGGTGAATGCCGTTGCCCCCGGTGCGATTTCCACTTCCATGCTCGAATCCTTCAGTGCAGAAGATCTGGAAATCATCAAAGGCGATATCCCGATGGGCAGGATGGGGCATTCCAAAGAGGTCGCGGAGGCCGTATACTATTTGCTTTCCGACAAGTCGTCCTATATAACCGGGCAGATTTTAGGCGTAAATGGCGGATGGTACACATGATTTTTTTTAAAGACATGAATAATTTCCTCAATTTCTTCACAAAATATCTTTGTACTATTTTGAAGGAAAGGGTGACCATTCATGTCTGTACTGGACAATTGGGATCAATGGAAAAACTTCTTAGGCGACAGATTACATCAAGGTGAACAACAAGGCTTGTCAGAAGGCGCTGTTACCAACTTGGCTTACGAAATCGGTGATTACCTAGCTAATCAGGTTGAGCCCCAGAATGATCAAGAGAAAGTGCTTGCTGATCTTTGGTCAGTGGCAAGCGATCAAGAAAAACATGCCATGGCAAGTGTCATGGTCAAGTTAGTCGAGAACAATGGAACGAAGTAAAATATCAATCCAAAAGGCCCTGTTATTAATTAACAGGGCCTTTTGGATTCGAGGGGGATGACTATTTGTCCTCTTATATAAAAATGAATACTTTTATAGGGTTTTTCCTTTTAACTTATCACGAAATGCTATATTATAGAAGCTAGACAATTAATATTAAAGTGTTCAGACCTTGAAATTTATGATGGATAAGTTTTTTGCCCATGATTAGGGTAAAAGCTTTTAGGCTTAAGGAGTGTTATCGTGGATAATAAAGAATGGTATTTTGAATATGAAATTCAAGTCAACCGTCCTGGTTTATTAGGGGATATTTCATCCCTTCTGGGTATGCTTTCCATTAATATCATCACCATTAACGGGGTCGATGAAGGCAGGCGTGGGTTACTTTTGTTGGCCAAAGACAGCCGTAATATAGAAAGATTCGAGTCAATTCTCCGTACGATGGATACGATAAAGGTCATTAAGCTTAGGGAACCTAAATTACGTGATCGCCTCGCAGTCAGGCATGGACGCTATATTCAGCGCGATGCCGATGAGAAAAACACTTTTAGGTTTGTTCGTGATGAACTAGGCTTGCTTGTCGATTTCCTGGCCGAGCTATTTAAACAGGAAGGTCATAAATTGATCGGGATCCGAGGGATGCCCCGTGTCGGAAAAACTGAATCTATCGTGGCATCGAGTGTTTGTGCTAATAAGAGATGGTTGTTTGTGTCCTCGACCCTTTTAAAGCAGACTATCCGCAGCCAGCTTATTGAGGATGAATATAATAATGATAATTTGTTCATTTTAGATGGAATTGTTTCCACTCGCCGTGCAAATGAGCGTCATTGGCAGTTGATTCGTGAAATAATGAGGCTTGATGCTGTCAAAGTAATCGAACATCCGGATGTTTTTGTCCAAAATACGGAGTATACCCTCGAAGACTTTGATTATATTATTGAATTGCGAAACAATCCTGAAGAAGAAATAACATATGAAGTTGTCGACCAAAAAGACCAGTTTTCAGGGTCCGATTTTGGTTCCTTTGACTTTTAAAATGGCAGGTGTTTTATTTGACTGAGTTGGGTAATCGATTAAAGGAAGCTAGGGAAGCCAAAGGTCTTAGCCTAGAAGATTTGCAGGAATTAACGAAGATCCAAAAGCGTTACCTCATTGGCATTGAAGAGGGAAATTACAGTATGATGCCAGGAAAGTTCTATGTACGGGCATTCATAAAGCAATATTGTGAAGCGGTCGGACTGGATTCAGAAGAGATTTTCGAACAATATAAGAGTGAAATACCATCGGTCTATAGTGAGGAATTGCCAGAACAGCTTTCACGGGTCCAATCCCGGAAAACCATTCCGGCAGGAGATTCAAAGGTAGTGGAATTGTTACCGAAGATCTTGGCTGCGGTTTTAGTCATTGGTGCGGCCGTATTGATTTGGGTTCTGGTATTGAACTATATGAGTAATCCGGATAACGAGGACAAAAAGGACGCGAAACAAAGCGATGCCGTGGGTTACAATAAAAGTGAAGAGTTTAACAAAGAAGAAGAGAATGCAGACCAAAAACAGAATGAAGAAAAATCAGATTCATCTGAAAAGAAGAATGAAGATGATACAGCAGTCAAAGATGAAGAGAAAGAGCAAAATCTTGCCGTCACAAGTTCCAGCGGTAAAAATAGTACGTATGAATTAAAAAATACCGATACTTTTAAATTAAAGGTGACCTCCAAAGGCTCACCATGGGTCGGCATAAAAAATGGTGAAGGTAAATTACTTTTCCAAGGCACTATCGAAAAGGACAAAAGCCAGGAAATTGATTTCACCAATGAAAAAGAAGCTGTCATCAATATAGGCAGGGCATATGAAACAGAGATTTATGTGAATGATGAGAAGCTGGAGTATTCCATTTCACCGACTGAAGTGAATACGCAATTGGTTACGATACAATTTACGAAAGCCGAATAGTCATCTTATAGATGACTATTTTTGCTCTATTTAATGGTAAGGCGGCGGGAAATGGTCCACTCGGCATATAAGATTGGATTTTGAGTTAAATTATACATATAAGCATTATTTTAGATCTAAGACGCAGGCCCGAATGGCAGGCGTAAATTTTGGAGGTAAAAGTTTTGAATCTGCCTAATAAGATTACAGTAGCAAGAATCTGTTTAATACCAGTATTTTTAATCATCATGCTCGTTCCTTTTTCATGGGGGACTCTGACTTGGGGAGAATACAGTTTGCCAGTGGCACACCTGGCTGGAGCCATCCTCTTTATAATCGCTTCCACTACGGATTGGATCGATGGCCATTTTGCCAGAAAATATAATATGATTACTGATTTAGGGAAATTTTTAGATCCATTGGCAGATAAACTTCTTGTTTCGGCTGCCTTAATCGTTTTGGTTGATCTGGATTTAATGTACGGTCAATCTTGGATTGCCATCGTGATCATAAGTCGCGAGTTTGCAGTCACTGGATTGCGTTTGGTGTTAGCGGGTACAGGGGAAGTGGTTGCAGCGAACCAGCTAGGTAAAATTAAAACATGGGCACAAATTGTTTCTATTTCGGCTTTATTGCTGCATAACCTTCCATTTGCCCTCATTTCACTTCCATTTGCCAATATCGCATTATGGATTGCATTAATCTTTACAATCTGGTCAGGTTTGGATTATTTTATAAAAAACAAAGAAGTGTTTGTTAATTCAAAGTAAAAACGAATGGTGGTTTTGAAAAGATGGATGCAGAAATCATTGCAGTGGGCTCAGAGCTTCTTTTAGGTCAAATCAATAACACTAATGGAAGATTCTTATCGCAGCAGTTTGCGGAAATGGGGATCAACGTTTTTTACCATACTGTGGTCGGGGATAACGACCGTCGATTACAACAAGCTATAGAAATCGCTGAATCGAGGGCGAACTTGATTGTTTTTACCGGTGGGCTTGGGCCTACCAAAGATGACTTAACGAAAGAAACGATTGCTCGCCATATCGGGAAAAAGCTCGTTTTTAATGATGAAGCTTTGCAATCCATTGAAGCTTACTTCCAAAAACGGGAACGGCCGATGACGGAAAACAACAAAAAGCAGGCCCTTGTCTTAGAAGGCAGTGAAGTGTTGGCAAACGATCATGGCATGGCCCCAGGAATGGTTTTGTCCAAATCCGGGATTACATATATGCTCCTGCCTGGTCCACCAAGTGAAATGGAGCCGATGTTTTTAAGTTATGGTTATGAAAAGATCATGAATAAATTGGAAAAGCATGAACGGATCGATTCCAAGGTTTTACGGTTCTACGGTATAGGTGAAGCCGAACTGGAAACGGTGATTGAAGATCTCCTTGTCAATCAAACGAATCCGACAATCGCTCCGCTGGCAGCCGAAGGGGAAGTGACGTTAAGGATCACCGCCAAAGGCCCTTCCAAAGAAAAATGCGAAGAACTTATTTTAGAAACGGAAAAAGAAATTCTTGGCAGGGTCGGCAAGTTCCATTATGGAAGTGATAATACTTCGCTAATAAAGGAACTTGTAAAAGAATTAACGGTCCGCAAGCTTTCAATCGCGGCAGCTGAAAGCTTGACCGGGGGGATGTTCCAAGAACAGCTGACAACCATCCCGGGCGCCGGTAAAGTCTTTAAGGGCGGAATGGTCTGCTATACGAATGATGCGAAGTCCAATGTCCTCGGCGTCAGTGATGATACCATATCTGAGTATGGGGTGGTCAGCGGTGAGTGTGCAATGGAAATGGCCTCTAATGTCCGGAGTAAGCTCGATGCGGATGTAGGCATAAGCTTTACGGGTGTTGCAGGGCCGGATGAACAAGAAGGCAAGCCTGTTGGTACAGTATTTATTGGCATTTCCTATCGCGATGGAAACACTCATTTCAAGGAGTTGAATCTTTCCGGTAGCAGGGCGCAAAACCGTATTCGGAGTGTGAAATACGGCTGTCATTACCTATTAAGGGATTTATAAACGCCATAAGCAGAGCTTTAATACAGCTCTGCTTTTTATTTGGTTTTAGAAGTTTGTTTCTTGAAAAATAGGGAAAAAAGAAAAAAGTTAATTCAATAAAAATGTATTTTTTAGGGAGTAAGTGAAGCGAAATGGAAATTTCCTTAAGCTAAAACGCTTTTTTACAAAGAATATCCCGAAAGAAAAAAACGAATGAATGTTCGACTTTTTGCTTGGCAAAATAGTAAAAAGAGTATATAGTAAAGATAGGTTTTGAGACAGGGTACAAACCTTGAACTCGAATAATTGCTAACGTAAGTACACCTTTAATCGGACAGCCGATTAGTTGAATATAGAGGAGGAAATTAAGTGAGTGATCGTCAAGCGGCTTTAGATATGGCGTTAAAACAAATTGAGAAACAATTTGGTAAAGGTTCGATTATGAAACTTGGGGAACAGACTGATCGTAGGATTTCAACGATTTCAAGCGGTTCTTTAGCATTGGACGTAGCGTTGGGAGTAGGCGGATATCCAAGAGGCCGGGTCATTGAGATATATGGACCTGAAAGCTCCGGTAAAACGACTGTAGCATTACATGCCATTGCAGAGGTACAAAAGACTGGCGGGACGGCTGCATTCATTGATGCCGAGCATGCTTTAGATCCAGCATATTCAGAAAAACTTGGTGTGAATATCGATGAGTTACTGCTTTCACAGCCTGATACGGGTGAACAAGCCTTAGAGATCGCTGAAGCGCTAGTTCGAAGCGGAGCGGTAGATATCATTGTCATTGACTCGGTGGCGGCACTTGTACCAAAAGCTGAAATCGAAGGCGAAATGGGAGATTCCCATATGGGTCTCCAAGCCCGGATGATGTCTCAGGCACTTAGAAAACTGTCTGGTTCCATTAATAAATCAAATACCATTGCCATTTTCATTAACCAAGTCCGTGAAAAAATCGGTGTTATGTTTGGGAATCCAGAAACGACTCCGGGAGGCCGGGCATTGAAGTTCTATTCAACTGTTCGTCTGGAAGTGCGCCGTGCGGAGCAATTAAAACAAGGGAATGAAATCGTGGGTAATAAAACGAAAATCAAAGTTGTAAAAAACAAGGTTGCTCCACCATTCCGCCAAGCAGAAGTTGACATCATGTATGGTCAAGGGATTTCACAGGAAGGTGAAATCATCGATATGGGTGCAGACCTTGATATCGTCCTTAAAAGCGGCTCATGGTATTCATACAATGAAGAGCGTGTCGGACAAGGCCGTGAAAATGCGAAGCTTTTCCTGAAAGAAAATCAGGATATCGCTCAGGAAATTTCTCAGAAAATCAGAGATCACTATAATCTTGATGGAGAGCATGAATTACCACCAGAAGAAAATGAAACAGAAGAGCATTTTGAATTGCTTGATTAATGATATTTGGAAAAGGCCTAAGCTTATTCGCTTAGGCCTTTTATGTATATTTTAAGAAAAATGCGAAATTTTCAGTGGATTAAATGGCATTGTAATCAGATTTACAGACTGCTTCCATAATGAATGCTGTACATTATGATGGTTGATATTAAGAAAACTTGAATAAACATTGATACATAAGGGACAAACGCTTGACAATAAAAATTCTCAACTATACAATTAATATGTATATTTTACAATTTTTCAAACTAAAATTTTGAAAATTAAGTGCTGTATATTGAATTTATGTGCAATGTACTTGCCGACAGTTCAACATTTTATGTAAAAAGTTCATAGCAAGGGGAGGTGAAACGATGGAACCCATGACAATCATCTTCACTTTGCTTGGCCTAATCGTCGGTGCAGTTGTTGGTTATTTTATTCACAAATCAAAATTTGAGAGTAGAATAGCAGGGGCAAAGGGCTCTGCAGAACACATCCTTGAGGATGCAAAACGTGAAGCGGAAGCACTTAAGAAAGAAGCCTTGTTGGAAGCAAAAGATGAAATTCATAAAGTTCGTGCCGATTCGGATCGGGAAGCCCGTGAAAGAAGGAACGAATTACAAAAACAAGAAAATCGGTTATTGCAAAGAGAAGAGAATCTGGACCGTAAGGATGAAACGTTAGACAAACGTGAGAGCCTTTTGGAGAAAAAAGAAGATTCTCTAAACCAAAGACAACAGCATATTGAAGAGATGGAAAGCAAAGTGGAAGAGATGGTTCGTAAGCAGCAAACAGAGCTTGAACGTGTTTCCGGTTTAACTCGTGAAGAGGCTAAAGCAATCATTATAGACCGAATGGAAAACGAGCTTGCTCACGATGTAGCGCTTATGATTAAAGAAAGTGATACCCGTGCCAAAGAAGAAGCTGATAAAAAAGCAAAAGAAGTCCTTTCTCTTGCCATTCAGCGTTGTGCGGCTGATCATGTTGCAGAGACCACCGTTTCTGTAGTAAATCTTCCAAACGATGAAATGAAAGGACGGATAATCGGACGTGAAGGACGAAATATCCGGACGTTAGAAACGCTAACAGGTATTGACCTTATTATTGATGATACTCCTGAAGCTGTCATTTTATCTGGATTCGATCCAATTAGACGGGAAACGGCACGCTTGGCTCTTGAGAAACTTGTTCAGGACGGACGGATCCATCCGGCTCGCATTGAAGAAATGGTTGACAAAGCAAGACGTGAGGTAGATGAACATATTCGTGAAATTGGTGAACAGACTACTTTTGAAGTTGGAGTTCACGGTCTCCATCCAGATCTCATCAAAATACTAGGACGTTTGAAATTCCGTACCAGTTATGGGCAAAACGTACTTAAACATTCAATTGAAGTGGCCCAGCTTTCAGGTTTACTGGCCGCTGAGCTCGGTGAGGATGAAGTTCTTGCCCGCCGTGCAGGTTTATTGCATGATATTGGGAAAGCGATCGATCATGAAGTGGAAGGCAGTCACGTTGAAATTGGCGTTGAATTAGCAACCAAATATAAAGAGCATCCAACTGTCATTAACAGCATCGCTTCACATCATGGCGATACGGAACCAACTTCCATCATTTCAGTGCTTGTGGCTGCCGCTGATGCATTATCAGCTGCAAGACCGGGAGCAAGAAGTGAAACGCTTGAAAATTACATTAGAAGACTTGAAAAGCTTGAGGAAATTTCCGAGTCCTATGATGGAGTGGAGAAATCTTTTGCGATTCAAGCCGGACGAGAAGTGCGGATTCTAGTGAAACCAGAACAAATCGATGACCTTTCGGCACATCGACTCGCACGTGATATCCGGAAAAGGATTGAAGAAGAGCTCGATTACCCAGGTCATATAAAAGTCACGGTCATCCGTGAAACAAGAGCAGTCGAATATGCCAAATAATTGTTAGTGAAAGACGAAGTGGTGCAAACCACTTCGTTTTTTCTTTTTCCGATATGAATCGTTAAGCATAATTCTTATAATTACCCCCAATTATGTTACAATACATACTTGAATAATTCATATAATCAGGTGAATCCAGAAAGGGTTTTACAATGAAATTGCTATTTATAGGGGATGTAGTGGGATCTCCAGGTCGTGACATGATCCAAGAATACCTTCCTAAGTTAAAAGAAAAGTATCGTCCGCATATCACGGTCATCAATGGCGAGAATGCAGCAAGTGGCCGGGGGATTACAGAAAAGATTTACCGCAGTTTTTTAGAGTGGGGAGCGCAGGCAGTGACCATGGGAAACCATACATGGGATAATCGTGATATTTTCAACTTTATTGATGAAGCGAAATATCTTGTCCGTCCAGCAAACTTTCCAGACGGGGTACCCGGAGAAGGTATGAAATTTTTAAAATTGAACCAACATGAAATAGCGGTCATCAATTTGCAAGCGAGAACGTTCATGCCGGATTTGGATTGTCCGTTCAAAAAGGCGGAAGAACTAGTGGCGGAGGCTCGAAAAAAGACACCGATCATCTTTGTCGATTTTCATGGTGAAGCGACAAGTGAAAAGCAAGCCATGGGTTGGTTCCTGGATGGTAAGGTTACAGCAGTCGTTGGTACACACACACACGTCCAGACAGCCGATAACCGTATATTACCTGCAGGCACCGCTTACATATCAGATGTAGGCATGACAGGACCATATGATGGCATCCTTGGTATGGAAAGAGAGGCAGTCATCCATCGGTTCCTGACCAGCCTTCCAGTTCGTTTCGAAGTCCCAAAAGAGGGACGTACCCTATTAAGCGGGGTTCTCCTTGAAATTGATGAGAAAACTGGCAAGGCAAAGAAGATAGAAAGGATCCTGATTAACGAAGATCATCCCTTTTACCATTGATTCGAACGGATGGACAGTCAAACTGCCATCCGTTTTTCCATTCTTTAATAAATGGTGTACAATCCCGGTTTTCTTTGTCATACAAGTTTTACTTGATGAATATAGTAGCAGTGGAAAGTGTTATAACTATTGAGCCAAGTTAGAATCGGCAGGGAAAACAAGGAGGACTAGGAATGGAAATATTAAAAGTTTCAGCAAAATCTAATCCTAATTCTGTAGCAGGCGCACTAGCGGGAGTGCTCAGGGAAAGAGGAGCAGCCGAAATTCAAGCAATCGGTGCAGGTGCGTTAAATCAAGCCGTCAAGGCAGTAGCAATCGCAAGAGGGTTTGTCGCACCTAGTGGAGTTGACTTGATTTGTATTCCTGCCTTTACAGATATACTTATTGATGGCGAAGAGAGAACGGCAATAAAACTAATCATTGAACCAAGATAATTGCAAGTTTGGGTGTCCTGTTTGTCGGATGGCGAGCAGGCTCTTTTTTGTCGTGAATTCCAAATGACGAAAGGCCCGTGTCGCTTTATAATGGTATATATAATCATAAAAAAGTACAGGAAGGGGGATTACATTGGAGATTTTTGATGCACATTGTGATGTGCTGATGAAGATGTTCATCGATCCGGATATTTCTTTTACAAATAGTGATAAATTACATATAACAAAGCGGGGTTTATTGGACGAAGGGGGAAAAGTCCAATGTTTTGCCATATATATACCTGAAAAAGTCCACCCTGATATGAGATTTCAAGCGGCTTTGGCGATGGTGGATATTTTTCATGAAAAGATTTTGTCGGAGCCGGAAATGAAATTTATAAAGACCAAGGCAGATATCGAATCTTTAAAAGAAAAGGAAATCGGTGCAATGCTAACTTTGGAGGGGTGCGATTGCATAGGAAATGATTTGTTGAAACTGAAAACCCTTATTCATCTTGGAGTATCCTCCGTAGGTTTGACTTGGAATCACGCTAACTTGGTAGCGGATGGGGCAATGGAAACAAGAGGGGGAGGCTTGACAGGATTTGGAACGGAAGTGGTCGCGCTACTGAATGAGAAGTCAATTTGGTGTGATTTATCCCATTTATCTGAAGCTGGATTTTGGGACACCCTAAAGTTGGCGAAATTCCCGATCGCCTCCCATTCGAATGCTTATCAACTTTGTCCGCATCCGCGAAATTTAAAGGACGGGCAGATAAAAGCCCTTTTACAGAAAAATGGGGTGATCGGAGTAACCTTTGTCCCGCAATTTCTAGCAAATGGCCCGGTTACGATAAAGGATATCTTGAAACATATAGAGCATATATGCAGTTTGGGCGGGGAAAGACAAATTGGATTAGGGTCCGACTTCGATGGAATCGATCATATGGTAGAGAAGTTAACGTCATATAAGGATTATCATAACTTAATAAATGAATTGAACAGGCTTTATTCCAGTGAGTTTGTAAAAGGTCTCCTTTTTGATAATTTCACTCGTAATTTTCCGCTTGAAAAGGAAATATCTTAAGTGATTTTCAATTCTTACTATATAGATATGAATAAATATTCTGAAAATATAAAAAATAAAAGCAAAAAGGTTGCAATTTGATGATTTAACCGATAGAATTGAAAGCGTTTAGTACACCTTTCCTAAATTAGAACGATAATTATACATAGTTGAATGTTCTAAGAGAGGTGCGGTTAAATGCATTTATATACGAACGTCCTAAAGGAGTGTAAGACATGATCAATCAACTTTCATGGAAAGTTGGCGGACAACAAGGTGAAGGTATTGAAAGTACAGGAGAAATATTCTGTATTGCCCTCAATCGCTTAGGTTATTACTTGTATGGCTACCGTCATTTCTCATCCCGAATCAAGGGTGGACACACGAATAACAAAATTCGTGTAAGTACTACGGAAACTCGTGCTATCTCTGATGATTTAGACATCTTAGTTGCTTTTGACCAAGAAACAATTGACGTCAATTATAAAGAATTACATGAGGGTGGCATCATAATTGCAGATGCAAAATTCAAACCTGTCTGCCCAGAAGATACAAAGGCAGAATTATATATTGTTCCTTTTACGGAAATAGCAGCCGAATTAGGAACATCATTAATGAAAAATATGGTTGCCATCGGTGCAACATGTGCTGTTCTCGGAATGGAAATCTCCGTATTCAACGATGTGGTTGATGAAATATTCGGCCGTAAAGGTGAAGAAATCGTTAAGAAGAATATGGATGCCATTACTGCAGGCTATAAGGCAATGGAAGTGTTGCTTGGAGAAAAACTGGGCGCGATGGAGCTGGAAAAGGCAGACGGCCAGAAACGAATGTTCATGATCGGAAACGATGCTATCGCTTTAGGCGCAGTTGCAGGAGGTTGCCGCTTCATGGCAGCTTACCCGATTACTCCGGCTTCGGAAATCATGGAATACTTAATTAAGAAACTTCCTCAATTTGGCGGGACGGTCATACAGACTGAAGATGAAATCGCGGCAGCCACAATGGCTATCGGTGCGAACTATGGCGGTGTACGTGCCATCACAGCTTCAGCTGGACCTGGGCTTTCCTTGAAAATGGAGGCGATTGGTTTAGCGGGCATTACCGAAACGCCAATTGTCATCGTCGATACTCAACGTGGCGGTCCATCTACGGGACTTCCTACAAAACAGGAGCAATCCGATTTAATGGCCATGATTTATGGTACACATGGTGAAATACCTAAAATCGTCATGGCTCCGAGTACTGTTGAGGAAGCTTTTTATGATACGGCAGAAGCATTCAACCTTGCAGAGGAATATCAATGTCCGGTTATCGTTTTATCCGACTTACAGCTATCATTAGGTAAACAGACGGTTCAGCCGCTTGATTACGGCAAAGTGGAGATAAGACGCGGAAAATTGGTTGACTTTGAAATTGAAGAGCCAGAAAACAAATCTTACTTCAAGCGTTATGAAGTAACGGAAGACGGAGTCTCACCACGGGTAGTGCCTGGTATGAAAAATGGAATTCACCATGTTACGGGTGTTGAACATGATGAAACGGGCAGACCTTCCGAGACGGCCTTGAATCGCAAAGTGCAAATGGATAAACGGATGCGTAAGCTGAATAATTTAACTAACACATTCCAAACACCAGTATACAAAAACACACCGCATGAAGAAGCGGATTTATTAATTCTTGGTTTTAACTCAACACGCGGGACGATTGATGAAGCGATCGGCCGTTTAGAAACGGACGGAATGAAAGTGAATCATGCGCAAATCCGCTTGATTCATCCTTTCCCAGCTGATGAAGTCCTTTCATTGGTGCAAAGTGCTAAGAAAGTAGTAGTTATTGAAAATAATGCGACTGGACAATTGGCTAATATTATCAAGATGAATGTCGGACATGTTAATAAAATAAAAAGCATCCTAAAATATGATGGCAACCCATTCCTCCCGCATGAAATTCACACACAATGCAAGGAGATGTTCGAATATGGCAACGTTTAAAGAATTTCGGAATGATGTAAAACCAAACTGGTGTCCTGGCTGCGGAGATTTCTCCGTTCAGGCTGCCATGCAGCGTGCGGCAGCCAATGTGGGATTGGAGCCGGAGAATTTGGCCGTTGTTTCCGGTATCGGCTGTTCAGGGCGTATATCCGGTTACATCAAGTCATATGGTTTCCACGGCATCCATGGGCGCTCACTGCCAATTGCCCAAGGAGTAAAAATGGCCAACCGTGAATTGACCGTTATAGCTTCAGGCGGTGACGGAGATGGTTTTGCAATCGGGATGGGACACACCATCCATGCGATCCGCCGCAATATCGACATTACGTATATTGTCATGGATAACCAAATTTATGGATTGACTAAAGGCCAGACTTCCCCTAGATCAGCTGCTGGATTTAAAACGAAATCCACTCCAGAAGGATCAATAGAACAGGCTGTTTCACCTATGGAATTAGCATTGTCAGCTGGCGCTACGTTTGTGGCCCAAAGCTTTTCCACTGACTTGAAAGACCTGACGGCGATCATTGAAGCAGGGATAAACCATAAAGGGTTCTCCTTTATCAATGTTTTCTCTCCTTGCGTAACATATAATAAGATCAATACGTATGATTGGTTTAAACAAAACTTAACTAAATTGAACACGATTGAAGGCTATGATTCATCAAATAAAGAACAGGCCATGCAGACTTTGATGCAGCATGACAGCCTTGTGACAGGGATCATTTATCAAGACTCTTCACGCCCTTCGTACCAGGAATTAGTGCCAGGGTATGCCGAAAAAGCGCTAAACAAATCAGATTTGACACTGGATCAAGCGCACTTTGATAAGCTTGTTGCTGAATTTATGTAAAAGTTAAAAGGTTCACCCCTTAAGACGGGGTGAACCTTTTTTATGACTAAATGGAAAGCTCAAGTAGAGAGAATCACTATACTCTCTAAATTAGAATCCGAAGAAATTGCAACGATTCCTTCTACGGCAACAATTGTGATGGCGGTCCCGATCTCTATCCCGATCGCGGTCCCGATCTCTATCCCGATCGTGGTCCCGATCCCGGTCGCGGTCGCGCCTATTGCAGCCCCTCACAGCACGACAAAAATCGTCTGCGATTCTCTTGTTATCTCTGTCCCGATCTCTATCCCGATCGCGATCCCGATCATGATTATTGCATCCACATGACATATAAGTCACTCCTTCATTGTTTTTGTTTTTTGTTGTACAAGATATCTTATTCGAGAGCGGACAAGATGCTATAGAAACATGACCCATTTAACAAAAATGTACGAATGCCTAAAAATCATCATTATTAATGTGAAAAGGCCGGTACAAAAGTGATTATGGTATTTTTGTGATTGATTTTTCATATCTTTACATATTAAGGTAGATGAAAAAGCACAGCCCTATTTCAGGGGGAATGTACATGTTGAGAGGTAAAATGAAAGCGATCGTCAAACATCACCGAGGTTATGGGGCACAATTACTAGTTGTCGATATACCGGACATTCGTGATGACGAGGTCTTGATTCGAGTGAAGATGACCTCGATCTGCGGAACGGATATTCATATTTTCACCTGGGATGAATGGTCACAAGGAAGGGTGAGCCCGCCATACGTATTTGGGCACGAATTTGCAGGGGAAGTAATCGAGATAGGAGCAAGTGTCAGTAATGTTTCAGTTGGTGATTGTGTATCTGCCGAAACACATATAGTTTGCGGTACATGCAGGCAATGCTTAACCGGACAATTCCATATCTGTAAAAAAACAAACATTATCGGTGTGGATAAACAAGGGTGCTTTGCAGAGTACATAGCTCTGCCAGCCAAGAATTTATGGAAAAATCCAAGTGATATGCCACTCGATATAGCTACCATCCAAGAACCGATGGGGAATGCCGTCCATTCAGTGCTAGCTGGCGAGGTGCTGGGTAAAACGGTGGCAATAATCGGTTGTGGTCCAATTGGGCTTATGGCGATTGCTGTAGCAAAGGCCGCAGGTGCTGATAAAGTAATCGCTCTTGATATTAATGATTATCGACTTCAGCTAGCAAAAAAGATGGGTGCCACACACCTCATTCATTCAATGAATCAGGATCCAGTGGAAATCACGAAAAGCATTACAAGTGGGGACGGGGTGGATGTTGTTTGTGAAATGAGCGGGAATCCAGCAGCTATCCAACAAGGGTTCAAGATGGCGACCAATGGTGGAAGAATATCCATTCTAAGTCTGCCTTCTAAGCCCGTCACGATTAATATAACAGAGGATATCGTATTCAAGGGTCTTACTGTCCAAGGGATAACTGGAAGGAAGATGTTTTCAACCTGGCAACAGGTTTCAAGTCTGCTTGAAAGTGGCAAGGTTGATGTAAAACCAATGATTACCCATCGCTTCTCACTCAGTGATTTTGAAAAGGGATTTGAACTGATGATCAAAGGCCAGTGTGGTAAGGTTCTCCTTATACCTTGAACACCTAAAAAGGTGGAAATTGCATGCTCTGCATTTGAAAAATCATGAAAGGGGAAATCGTCATCCAAAAATGATAAGAAGAGGCTAAATTCGTCATAGCCTCTTCTTTCATGTTCTTATTTTCAATATTTGTGAAAAATTTCTTACAATTGAAGAAGCCACGACAGAATGATTGTTTCTTGCTGTTAAAAGCTTTATACTATGATAATGTGGATATATCACACTTAATAGCTAATATTTACTGGAAATTCTTAAAAAGGAATCCGTATAAATCCATTTGATGATAGGTCTTGAAATAGTTGGTGAAAGAAATAAACTAACTATTTTGAAAGGAGATTAACTATGAACGAGAAACAACGATTAGAATCACAACAAGTACAGGCTGAGAATCCAGCGGACAAAAAATCCGAAAAGGACTTCAGTAAGTACTTTCAAGCCGTTTATATTCCGCCTTCCTTAAAGGATGCGAAAAAGCGGGGAAAAGAAGAAGTAGAATATCATGATGACTTTGCCATTCCTGAAGGCTTCCGCGGAATGGGAGAAGGTAAAAAGTTTTACATTCGCACTTTTGGCTGTCAAATGAACGAACATGATACAGAAGTCATGGCGGGCATCTTTATGGCACTTGGTTATCAGGCGACAGACTCGGTGGATGATGCTAACGTCATTTTACTTAACACTTGTGCGATTCGGGAAGGCGCAGAGAATAAAGTGTTCGGTGAATTGGGGCATTTAAAATCATTGAAATTGGAAAAGCCGGATCTATTGCTTGGGGTTTGCGGCTGTATGTCACAAGAGGAGACAGTTGTAAAGCGGATTCTAGAGAAGCACCATTTTGTAGATATGATTTTCGGAACGCATAACATCCACCGCCTGCCGCAAATTCTTAATGAAGCTTATCTTTCCAAGGAAATGGTCATCGAGGTTTGGTCTAAAGAAGGTGATGTAATCGAGAACCTTCCGAAAGTGCGTAAAGGAAAAACCAAGGCATGGGTCAATATCATGTATGGCTGCGATAAGTTTTGTACATACTGCATCGTACCGTATACGAGAGGGAAAGAAAGAAGCCGCAGGCCTGGAGATATCATCCAGGAAGTCCGTCATTTAGCGGCACAGGGTTACAAGGAAATAACCCTGCTTGGACAGAATGTGAATGCTTACGGTAAAGATTTTACGGATATCGATTATCGTTTCGGCGATTTGATGGATGAAATCCGCAAAATCGACATTCCGCGTATTCGTTTTACGACAAGCCACCCCCGTGATTTTGATGATCATTTGATTGAAGTACTGGCTAAAGGCGGAAATCTCGTTGACCATATCCATCTTCCAGTTCAATCGGGAAGTACGGAAACACTTAAAATCATGGCCCGTAAGTATACACGCGAACAATATTTAGAGCTAGTTAAAAAAATCAAGGAAGCTATCCCAAGTGCATCGCTAACCACGGACATTATTGTAGGTTATCCGAATGAAACGGAAGAGCACTTTGAAGAAACGATGTCATTATACCGTGAAGTTGGTTTCGATGCAGCATATACTTACATCTATTCACCACGTGAGGGAACACCGGCTGCGAAAATGCAGGATAATGTACCGATGGAAGTGAAAAAGGAACGTCTGCAACGCTTGAATGCCCTTGTAAATGAAACGTGCGCATTGAAAATGAAAGAGTATGATGGACAGATTGTTGAAGTGCTCGTTGAAGGCGAAAGCAAGAAGAATGCGGAAGTATTAGCAGGTTATACAACGAAAAATAAGCTCGTGAACTTCAAAGGACCAAAATCCGCTATTGGCAAAATCGTAAAAGTGAAAATCACCGGAACGAAAACATGGTCATTAAATGGGGATATGGTTGAAGAAGCAACGGCGATTGAGGTGGAGTAATATGACTAAATATACTAAAGATGACATTCTGAATAAAGCGGCCGAGCTTGCTGAAATGATTGCCAGCACGGAAGAAGTCGATTTCTTTAAACGGGCAGAAGCTCACATCAATGAAAATCAAAAAATCCGTGAAATGATCGCCAGCATCAAGAGTTTGCAAAAACAGGCTGTAAACTTCCAACATTACGGCAAAGAGAAAGCATACAGTCAAGTGCAGGCCAAAATTGATGCACTGGAAAAACAATTGGACGAACTTCCGATCGTGCAAGAATTCAAACAATCCCAAGTGGATGTAAATGATCTTTTACAAATGGTCTCATCACAGGTATCGAATAAGGTGACGGACCTGATTATTGAATCAACCGAAGGCGATGTCCTTCGAGGTGAGACAGGTTCACAGGTACAAGCAGGCGGCGGAAGCTGTTCATGAATATTAAAAAAGCCCTTCTGGTTTCAGAAGGGCTTTTTTAATATGCGGAAATCCTTATACAGTGCCCATTCGTGACACATATCCCAAAACATGCGCATAAAATAACCTAGGTTTAAAACATTACAGCAGTTTTCAAACAATTAAAATTCTACGCACAATAGACTTTTACCACGCATAGGATGAATGGAAACTGTATGAGGAGGGTTCGCTAGCATGTCACAATATAGAGAGATAATTACTAAAGCGGTGGTGGCAAAAGGACGTAAATTCACAAAGTCCTCTCACACCATTTGCCCGGCTCATCATCCTTCTAGCATTCTAGGTTGTTGGATCATCAACCATAAATACGATGCAAAGAAAGTCGGCAAAAAGGTAGAAATTCACGGCAGCTACGAAATCAACGTCTGGTATTCTTATAACCATAATTCGAAGACGGAAGTTGTAACTGAAAAAGTGCAATATACCGACGTTATTTCGCTGAAATACCGTGATCCCGATTATCTTGATGACCATGAAATCGCTGCAAAAGCTGTCCAACAGCCGAATTGTTTAGAAGCATGCATCTCCCCATGTGGACAAAAAATCATTGTCCATGTGGAAAGGGAATTCTTTGTGGAAGTCGTCGGCGAAACGAAAATTTGTGTCGCTGTAAGTCCAGATGGCCGCTGTGAGGATGACTGGGGCTCTGATTTCGATGATGAGGATTTCGAAGATTTAGATCCGGATTTCCTTGATGAATTCGAAGACGAATAGAATATAGAAATTAATACCGGATGACATTCCCTTCATCCGGTTTTATTTCATTTGAAGCGGGACAAGTCCCTATGGCTTTGCAGATACAGCTAGCTTACAATGTAAAGGATAATTGATTTACCATGCAATTTCGAATACAGGCCATGTTGCATTTTCGTATGTTATAATGAAGGACATAAATGTGTAATAGATTTTAGTTTGGAAAGGTTTTGAAGGAATGGCTGGATATACTCCAATGATACAGCAATATTTAAAAATTAAGGCAGAGTATCAGGATGCCTTTTTATTTTTTCGTTTAGGCGATTTTTATGAAATGTTTTTTGACGATGCACTGAATGCATCACAAGAGCTCGAAATCACATTAACGAGCCGAGAAGGCGGTAGTGAAGAGCGAATTCCGATGTGCGGCATTCCGTATCACTCGGCTGCTAATTATATTGATATATTGATAGAAAAAGGTTTTAAAGTAGCTATTTGTGAACAGACCGAAGATCCGAAGCAAGCCAAAGGTGTGGTACGCAGGGAAGTTGTCCAGCTGATTACCCCGGGAACGAAAATGGATAGTAAGGGTCTTCGTGAAAAGGAAAATAATTATATTGCCACCATCACTTATTTTACGGATGGTCAGTTTGGCTTTGGATACAATGATTTATCGACAGGGGAAAATAAGGTTACATTGATTGAGAGTTTCGAGGAAGTTCTGAATGAATTTGCCATCCTTGGTGCGAGTGAAGTGGTCATTGCCGAGGATTTCAATGAAGAATGGAAAAAAATGCTTCAAGAACGGGGCGCAGCCGCTCTATCCCTAGAGAGTAATTCGGACCAAAGCGAGTCATTCGCTCCATTGCTTCATTTGTTAAAAGACCAGAAACTGGCGACAACGACCTCACGTTTATTGAATTATCTATACCGTACCCAAAAACGCAGCCTGGATCATTTACAGCCAGTGCTTGCATATGAAACATCACAATATATGAAAATTGATTATTATAGCAAACGTAATTTGGAATTAACTGAAACCATTCGTTCCAAAGGTAAAAAAGGCTCATTACTATGGCTGCTTGATGAAACAAAAACAGCCATGGGCGGAAGGATGTTGAAGCAATGGATTGATAGACCGCTCATTAATAAAAAACAGATCGAGCGGAGACAAAGTCTTGTTGAAACCCTGAAAAATCAATACTTCGAACGACAAGACTTACGTGAACGCCTGAAGGAAGTGTACGACTTGGAGCGGCTTGCCGGAAGGGTGGCCTTCGGGAATGTAAACGCTCGGGACTTGATTCAACTGAAACGTTCCTTGCAACAGGTGCCGGTCATTCGTGAAATCGTGAAATCAATGGCTTCCAATCAGGATATTTCAATCCTGGCCGATAAATTGGATCCTTGTGAAGAAGTGACGGATTTACTTGAAACGGCGCTTGTAGAAAACCCTCCATTGTCCGTGAAGGAAGGGAATATCATTCAGGATGGTTTCCATAAAGAGCTGGATACATACAGGGATGCCAGCAGAAACGGGAAAACTTGGATTGCACAGCTTGAACGCGAAGAGCGGGAACGCACCGGAATCAAATCCTTGAAAATCGGATATAATCGTGTATTTGGCTATTACATTGAAGTCACACGAGCAAATTTGCATCTGCTTGAAGAAGGCCGTTATGAACGGAAGCAGACTTTAACGAATGCCGAACGTTATATCACACCTGAATTGAAAGAAAAGGAAGCTTTGATTTTACAAGCAGAAGAAAAAAGCATCAGTTTGGAGTATGACTTATTCCTCAATCTTCGTGAAGAGGTCAAAAGCTATATCCCTCGCTTACAGGATTTGGCGAAAGGCGTCAGTGAACTGGATGTCCTGCAGTGCTTTGCGACGATTAGTGAAGAACGCCATTATGTGAAGCCTGTCTTTTCCGATGATCGAAGAATCGTACTGAAGGAAGGCAGGCATCCAGTGGTCGAGAAAGTCCTTCAATCACAGGAATATGTCCCCAATGACTGCTTTATGGATGGAGATCGGGAGTTACTCTTGATCACAGGGCCCAATATGTCGGGTAAAAGTACGTATATGCGTCAAATAGCTCTAACATCGATTTTAGCGCAAATTGGATGCTTCGTATCCGCAAGTATAGCTGAATTACCTATTTTTGATAAGGTATTTACCAGGATTGGCGCGGCAGATGATTTGATTTCCGGTCAAAGTACATTCATGGTCGAGATGCTTGAAGCAAGAAATGCCATCATGAATGCGACAGAAAACAGTTTGATATTATTTGATGAAATAGGCCGGGGAACATCAACTTATGATGGGATGGCGCTTGCTCAGGCCATCATTGAATATATTCATGAGGAAATTGGGGCAAAGACACTCTTTTCGACTCATTATCACGAATTGACTGTATTGGCAACGGAACTCCCAAAATTGAAAAATATCCATGTAAGTGCCATTGAGCAAAATGGAAATGTCGTTTTCCTTCATAAAATTAAAGAAGGGCCAGCAGATAAAAGCTATGGAATTCATGTGGCTAAGCTAGCTGATTTACCGGAGCAGTTAATAGATCGGGCGGCTGCTATTTTAGCCCAGCTAGAGAATGAAAATGGACAGGCAAAGGCGATTCCTGAACAGCCTGCTGCTGAAAAAGCATCTATTGCCGAAGCTGCCCCTGTGACATCCGTCAATGAGGCACAGCTTTCCTTCTTTGGAGAAGAAGCTCCTAAAGGAAGGGTGAATTCTTCACCAAAGGAAAAAAAGGTGCTGGATGACATAAAATCACTGGATATCCTTGAAATGACGCCGCTTGAGGCAATGAATACCCTTTATAAATTACAAAAGAAACTTAAATGAGAATTAAAGCGAGGCGATAAAAATGGGAAAAATCATACAGCTTGATGAGGCTTTATCTAATAAAATCGCAGCTGGCGAAGTTGTTGAACGCCCAGCCTCAGTCGTTAAGGAACTTGTGGAAAACGCAATAGATGCAAACAGTACCATTATAGAGATTGAATTGGTGGAGGCTGGACTTGGTTCCATTCGGATCGTGGATAATGGCGATGGGATTTTACCTGATGACATAGAAGCGGCATTTAAACGTCACGCCACTAGTAAAATTAAAGATGAAAATGATCTCTTCCGAATCCGAACACTTGGCTTCCGCGGTGAAGCCATGCCCAGTATTGCTTCAGTTTCCCGTTTTGAAATGAAAAGCAGCACTGGCGAAGGGGTAGGAACGCGCATACTTCTTGAAGGAGGCTTGGTTAAGGAACTTGAGGCTTCATCCAGCCGTAAAGGAACGGATATCCTGGTTTCCGACTTGTTTTTTAATACCCCTGCACGGTTGAAATATATGAAAACCATTCATACCGAGCTAGGGAATATTACGGATGTCGCTAACAGGCTCGCACTTTCACATCCGGATGTTTCTATACGGTTAACACACAATGAGAAGCGTATCCTCCATACGAATGGTAACGGTGATGTCAGGCAGGTGCTGGCGGCAATCTATGGTACGAATATTGCCAAAAAGATGATTCCGGTTCAGGCAAGCTCCTTGGATTTCAAATTATCCGGATATATCGTCATGCCTGAGATCACCCGGGCATCAAGGAATTACATTTCAACCATGATAAACGGGCGCTTCATTAAGAACTATGCGCTCGTGAAAGCAATCCTGGATGGGTATCATACACTTCTTCCAATTGGACGTTTTCCAATCGCTTTGCTGAATATCGAAATGGATCCGATTCTTGTCGATGTCAATGTACATCCATCCAAAATGGAGGTAAGGCTCAGCAAGGAACAGGAATTGTACAGTCTTGTATCGGAAACGATTAAATCTTCGTTTAAAAAGATGTCTCTAATACCAAGTGGATATACACCAGCAGCAAAGCCGGAACAGGTGAAAAGTGAGCAAACCACTCTGGAATTGGACCATGTTGTGGAAAGCGGCAAGCGGGTCCTGGAAGAAGCCAAGAAAGAGGCATCCCTCTTGAAGGATACCTTGATACGGGAAAAGCAGGAACAAAAGAATTACGTGAATCATAATGAAGATTTCAATCTTGAACCAATAAAGGAAATAATCTATAGCACTGAACAGCAGCAAATGGAAGATGTCTATGTACCGGTCTTACTAGATGATGAAAGCAAATCATATTTCGAGTCAGCTGAAAAGTTTACAACCTACACAGTCGAACAAGAGGAGGAAATCGAGGCGAATGAACCGGAAAGCCGCATCCCTCCGATGTACCCGATTGGGCAAATGCATGGAACATATATTTTCGCCCAAAACGAAAAGGGCTTGTATATCATAGACCAGCATGCTGCCCAGGAACGGATCAAATACGAATACTTTAAAGAAAAAGTCGGTCGAGTTGAAAACGAGCTACAGGATATGCTGGTCCCCATCACCCTTGAATTTTCAACGGACCAATGTATCCGGATAAATGAATATCGGAATGAGTTGGAAAAAGTCGGCGTCTTTTTAGAGGAGTTTGGCTATAATGCCTATATTGTCCGATCGCATCCACAATGGTTCCCTAAAGGAATTGAACAGGAAATCCTTGAGGAAATGATAGAACAATTGCTATCGATGAAAAAGGTCGACATCAAAAAATTGCGCGAAGAAGCAGCCATCATGATGAGCTGTAAAGCCTCCATAAAGGCAAACCGTCATCTGCGCAATGATGAAATCCAAGCACTACTGGATGAACTGAGGCGGACAACAGATCCCTTCACATGCCCTCATGGAAGACCTATCATCATCTCATATTCCATATATGAAATGGAAAAAATGTTCAAACGGATCATGTAATTAAAAGCAATGGAGAACCCTTATATAATGGGGTTCTCCATTGCTTTTTTAGTTAAATGACCACAAAATGACCACATTTATTGGGGCTTCGATACATCTGCCGGTAATCCTGCTGCCCATGCGGAAGGAATTAGTACAATCTCCAATGGACTTGCTTCCCATGCCGAAGGTGTCAATACAAATGCGAGTGGATTTGCTGCCCACGCGGAAGGGTTAGGAACAAATGCGGGTGGGGATTCCTCCCATGCCGAAGGGGAGGGTTCTGTCTCCAGTGGGCCACGTTCCCACGCGGAAGGGCAAAGTACAACCGCAAGTGGGGAAGCTTCTCATGCCGAGGGTAGCAATACAAACGCTATTGGGATTAATTCTCACGCAGAAGGCCAACTTACAAACGCTACTGCAACAGATTTCCATGCCGAAGGATTTCAGACTACATCCAGTGGATTTGCGTCACATGCCGAAGGCAATACAACTTTGGCACAAGGTGATAGTGCTCATGCGGAAGGATCCTCTACAATAGCAAGCGGAATAGTTTCCCATGCCGAAGGAATTAGTACAACTGCAAGCGGAGATGTTTCTCATGCGGAAGGTGTCAATACAATTGCAAATGGATTTGCGTCCCATGCCGAAGGCCAGTCAAGAGCTTTTGGATTGACTTCTCATGCGGAAGGCGCTTCGATTGCCAACGGAGCATTTTCTCATAGCGAAGGTTTGTTTACAACTTCCAATGGAGATGCTTCTCATGCTGAAGGGAACAATACAACAGCAGCAGGAGAAAATTCGCACACAGAAGGATTGAATACGCAAACTACGATAAGCGGTGTTAATGCGCATGCGGAAGGAGAAGGGAATACAGCAAGTGGCAGGGCATCTCATGCAGAAGGAGGTGGAGTAGATCAAATGAGTAATCCCGCACCTACCTTAGTAAGCGGGGATGGTGCACACGCAGAAGGCATCGGTACAACTGCAAGTGGTTTTGCTGCTCATGCGGAAGGGGGAACCCAAGATATTACATCCCAATCTGGTCCGCAAGCTTTGGGGGATTTCTCTCATGCAGAAGGAATGAATACAATTGCAACTGGAAACTTTGGTGCTCATGCCGAGGGGCAACGAACAATCGCTAGTGGATCAGCTTCCCATGCTGAGGGTTTTCAGACTACCGCCGTTGGACCTTCCGCCCATGCCGAAGGGGCAAATACAATTGCCAGCGGGGCCTTCTCCCATGCAGAAGGTATAGGTACAACCGCTAATGGGATTTACTCTCATTCTGAAGGGGCAGATACAACTGCCAGTGGGCAAGCATCTCATGCGGAAGGACTAGGAACGATTGCAAATGCTGACTTCTCACATACTGAAGGGTTGAATACTACAGCAAGTGGTCTGAATGGAGTTCACGTAATGGGGCAAAATGGTGGACCAGCTGTAGGAGACTTACCTTTTTCATGGTACCTAGTAAACGGTGCGTTGGGTGGAGTCGTTGCCAAAATACTAAACGATGGATCGGCCTGTTTTGAAGGAGATGTATCTGCCAACATCGTTGCACCCGTGGCCTGTGACTTTGCTGAAATGTTTGAAACGTCCAACGGTAAACCGATTGATGTTGGTTATTTTGTCACGTTTGACGGGGAAACTGAAAAAATTCGTATAGCGAATTCATTCGATGATTTTATCGTAGGAATTACTAGTTCGAACCCTGCTGTACTTGCTGATATTCAAGACCCTGAATGTAGTAAATATTTACTGGATGAATGGAACCGGCCTGTCTACGAAGAAGTCATAATTCCGGACGTAACTGATAATGAAGGAAACATTCTAATAGAAGAGCACGAGCTATCAAGAAAGAAACTAAATCCTTTGTGGGATCCAGCCAACCAATGCGGTTCAAGGTTAGAAAAACCTGAATGGGTGGCGGTAGGGCTAGTCGGGAAGCTTCTCGTTCGCGATGACGGTACATGTAAGGCAGGCGGTTACTGTCGTCCTTTTAAAGAAGGTATTGCTACAGCTGCAGATCAAGGTTTCAGGGTAATGAAACGTACTGGGCAAAATCAAGTATTAGTACTGCTTAATTCAATTCCTTCAATAAAAGAGGTTGATATTGTTGAAAAGTTAGAAAAACTAGCAAAATTAAAAGAACAAGGATTTCTAACAGATGAAGAGTTTCAGATTCAAAAACAAAAATTATTATCGTTATAAGAAGCCTTTTCTATTTTAAAAAAACAGCCTGTTCGCATAACTTGGCTGTTTTTTTAAATAGTAAATAAAATTTAGTCCTAACGTTCTTAACTAACTCAGTAATATCAACATCATCATTATAAATCACTTGATCTATTCGGAAATCTTCACTAGCTGTGCAGCTACTTTTAATTTGTTTAATCCAATCGTAGGCTGCAATGGCTGCAGTCCAGTCAGCTTCCTTCTTAAAGTCTAAACTTAAAACAGGGAAGCTGTCACTTTGTAAAAAGTTAGCCTTTGTAAAGTTTTCTGCTGAAGAGTCCTGATTTTGAATGTGTTAATCTTTCTGATACCATTTTAGCATTTTCTCCGAACTCCAACATTATAGTTGCAATTTATGGAATTGGATTAGACACTTTGATATCTGTAGGTACCTTTATAGAAGAAAAGCTCTGAGCCAACCGCAAAATTGAAGTGAATCATCTGTTGTTATAGATGGGGGGCAATTTGAGATTTCTTATATTATAAGAAGAAACTCGGTAGAATATAAAGAGAAGATAACTGATAATTGTATCCAAGCGTATCATGAATGGCCATAAATCACATTAGGTGCCTACCATAATGTAAGATGTGGCGTGAAAAACGGATCATGTAATTAAAGGCAATGGAGAACCCTTATGTAACGGAGTTCTCCATGCTTTTTTCGATTCCGATTTATTAGTTGTATAGGCCCTCGAACAGGGGGAATCATGCTCCCAATATCTATCTTCAATAATAATAATACGGGAGATTGGGCTGATATTGATAGTTGTAAGCAGGAGCAGTATACATTTGGTTATCATAGTGATTAATATATTGAGGATATTGTTGCATGTCTTCTTCGGCCGCTCGATGGCAGTTGGCTGGCGGACCGATGAATGTTGATGGCTGAACTGGTGCAATTGCTTTTTTCCATTGGTTTTCATCCATGCAATAAGTATGAGCCATAATATTTGCAGGCGTCAATTTTAAGATATCTGAACCGAGGATCACCTCAGGTGTTGGTGCATTAAAAATGGCGAGCAAGTGGGTTTTATCAGCATTAGCCACTTCATAATGCCACCAACCTTGTGGGACGTTGGCTACTTGACCGGGTTTAATGGGGTAATTTTGAATTTGCTTTGTAAATGGATTCAGTAAGGAAACGGTTGCCGCTCCAGAAATGCAATACACTAGCTCCGCTGCATTTTGGTGATAATGCGGTTCTACGACATTGTCTGTACTAAGGTAAATATCTAATAATGAAACATTTTCGAGGGTATTTAATTGTTTAACACCTAATGCATTAATATAGTTTTGATTGTCTTTTTTCATGAAATTGCTTTTATTGACATCGAAAAAGAATTGTGTGGATGGTGAAGTATAGTCCATATAGGAGACCATGAATTTATCATTCCTTTTTTAAGACTTGATTTTTCAGGATATGTTAAATCTCATTCTAATGTGCACTAACCTAGTGGTTATGTGCCAATCGAGGTGATATGGGTTGCTGATGATACTGTCATTGAATGAATGATAGACAGTGACTTCGGGTAACGTATTAGTCGTGGTTATTATATCAATATTATTTTATATATTGTATAACCGAAACTACTAATCTGATTATTGGATATAATCAAACTTTTAATAAGCAGAATTTCCCCATTGCGCGACTTTAAATTACAGTGATATAATGTTCTCTGTGATTTTAAAGTTTAACATAGGAAGTGGCTAAATTGTCGAACAATTCAAAAGAGAGTAAATTCGTCCCGTACGTTTCTGCATCTAAATCTCTACCGGAATTGACTGCAACTGCAATCATTCTAGGGATCATTCTTGCAATCGTATTCGGGGCGGCAAATGCATACTTAGGCCTACTTATTGGTTTAACTGTCTCTGCTTCTATACCCGCGGCGGTAATTTCAATGGCCATATTAAGAGGGGTTTTTCGCAGGGATTCAATATTAGAAAACAATATTGTGCAAACGATGACCACGGCAGGTGAGGCTATTGGTGCCGGTGCTGTATTTACCATTCCGGCATTATTCATGTGGGACATGGAAGTGAGTCAAGCATTCATCATTTTCGTAGTATTAACTGGGGGATTTTTAGGGGTCTTCATGATGGTTCCCCTTCGCCAGCTTTTGATTGTAAGGGAGCATGAAACATTACCATATCCAGAAGGTACGGCATGTGCCGAGGTCCTGAAGTCAGGAGAAAAGGGCGGTACAAGCGCCAAGCTAATCGGAGCCGGTTTGGTAATTGGCGGTGTTGTTAAAGGGCTTGGTGATGGATTTAAGCTTTTCAAGACAGAGGTTGAAACAGGGATCACGAATTTTAAAAATGCAGTGGTTGGTCTTGATGCCTTTCCTTCCCTTTTGGGTGTAGGGTACATTATTGGACCGCGTGTTGCAGGACAAATGCTAGGTGGGGGTTTATTAGCCTGGGTCGTTTTAATACCGGCCATAAGCTTTTTTGGCGGAAACAATGGGACAGCCATTTTCCCTTCTGATGTACCGATCGGTGAATTGGATGCATGGGGAATTTGGGATAATTATATTCGCTATATTGGTGCTGGTGCCGTTGCAACGGGCGGATTGATCACTTTGATCAAAACATTACCAATACTTTTCAGTTCAGTTATTGATACTCTTAAAGGCGTAAAAGCCAATAAAGGGCAACTAAAATCGGGTTCTATCCGTACAGAACAAGACATACCGGCTAAATACGTTTGGTTGGGTACGATCATCTTAATTTTAATCATTGCTTTCACACCTATAACGGATGTAGGAATCATCGGTGCGATTGCAATCGCGATTTTTGGATTTTTATTCGTGACAGTGGCTTCAAGGGTTGTTGGAATCGTCGGAAGTTCGTCTTCCCCTGTTTCTGGAATGACGATCGCCACTCTATTGATTGTTGCGATTGTCTATAAGGCAACTGGTTTTACTGGTACGACTGGAATGGTAGCCGCTTTAACCGTCGCTGCAATCATTTGTACAGCGCTTGCGGTTTCAGGTGATGTTTCTCAGGATCTAAAAACAGGATATATCGTCGGCGGAACACCATGGAAACAACAAGTTGCCATGATGATCGGTGTTGTTGCGTCCGCTTCTGTCATTGGTTTTATCCTGGTTCTTATGGATAACGCATATACGATGGGTTCTGCAGAACTGCCTGCACCTAAAGCGGCACTTATGAAAATACTTGCCGAAGGTGTTCTAGGGGGAGATTTACCTTGGACTCTGATCTTTATCGGTGCGGCTATTTCCATTACATTAGAGTTTTTCGGTTTGAATTCACTTGTTGTTGCTGTCGGCATATACTTACCGGTTCATACTAGTGCCCCAATCATGATCGGTGGATTTATTCGTTTCTTCGTTGAGTTCTTCTCGAAAACAAAAGAAGCGCTTAAAGCACGGGTTGACAGAGGTGTATTATTTGCCTCTGGTTTAATAGCGGGTGAATCATTGATTGGTGTTCTTATTGCCATATTGATCGCAGCAGGTGTCCAAGTTCCGGCTGCGGCTAAATTAGCCAGCAATTTGCTGCCATTCTTATTATTCCTTGCTCTAGCTGGATTGCTTTGGTTCGTATCCAGCAAAGGGAAAAAAGAAGATGCTTCGTAAACGCCAATCAAAAAAGAGGAACCTGTTAACCATGGTTCCCCTTTTGGAAAGACGCGTCACTATGGTGCAAGAATCTTCGGAAGCCACTTTTTTGGTCATTCAAAGGACCAATTTTGTGGAAAGAATGACCATTCGTTTCTTAAAACAGCCATCAGTCCGTAAAATCAAGCTTGATAAGTTTGGAGCATATGCCATTAAACAGATGGAGTTCCAAAGGAATGTAAATCAGATCTCTGAAGCGATGAGTGAACATTTTGGTGAGGAAGCGGAACCAGCCTTACCGAGGTTGATGAAATTCCTGGAAATTCTAGAGGCTCATGATTGGATCATATGGGATGATGAAGAAGAAAAATGAAAAAAAGCTGAAGCACTTCTGGGTGCTTCAGCTTTTTTCTGTATTGGTACAAAATTTACCACATCTGCATTTTATCAAATTATACTATAGGTATAATTATTTGTAATAACTTTATATGCGGTGTATTCTGTACTGTTAGTCATGATTAATAAAACAAAACTATTCACATTTTGAAGAGCAGGTGGTTTATCATGGGAAGAGTACAAGGTAAAGTTAGTGACAGGTGGAGCTTCAGGCATTGGGTTATCCATATCCCCACTAATGGCTAAAGAAAGCGCAAAAGTCGTGATTGCTGTTTTTAATGAAGCAGGAGCAAAAGAAGCGGCCGAAAACATTAAAAAACAAGGTGGGGAAGCAGCTGGAGTATTTTTGGATGCTGGACAAGCAGATTCCATACAGGCAGCAGTCGACTTTACCATTGAACAATATGGAACGGTTTCGGTACTCGTTAATAATGTGGGTTTAACTAACCTGCATAAAGATCTGGATGTCGTGAACTTAGATTTGGAAGAATGGAAATGACTTATGGACGTGAATTTAAAAAGTGTGCTATTGAGAAGCAGGTTTGCGATTCCTCACATGATTAAAGCTGGAGGAGGTTCAATTATCAATACGGCCTCAATGGCCGGATTTACAGGTGACTCCGTACGATCCGCATATGGTGCGTCCAAGCGGGTGTAGTGAATTTGACTCGTTATATCGCTGCACAGTATGGTAAAGATCATATTCGTTGTAATGGAGTGGCACCAGGTCTCAATTTAACTCCTGCAGCGAAAAATAATATGCCTCAGGCCGTACTCGATATTTTTGGCAAATTCAATTGCCATGGTGAAGCGGATGATATCGGTTATACCGTACTATTCCTTGCATCTGACGAGTCCAAATTCATTACAGGTCAGACGATCCAAGTGGAAGGCGGTCATCATATAGCCAACACAAGCATCTCTGATTTTAATGATTATGTAACGAGAGCAAATCCAATTAATTGTCTGGACATTCATATAACAAAACATTACCCTGGATAAGATCAACGCTTTCCGGGGTTTTTAGTCAGGACGCCCTTTATTAAAAAACATGAAGCAGGTGCATATAACAATGGAAGTGAAAAATTATGATGAATTGCTGAACATCAGGACGGAAGGTGAACAAAAAAAATTCAATGATTCTTTGCATTATCATCGATATGAACCTACGCCATACAGCGCATTAGAACAGTTATTCAAAGAATATCCACTGAAAAGAAATGATCGCATTGTGGATTTTGGATGCGGTAAAGGACGCTTGAATTTTTTGATCCATCACTTCTATCAATCATCTGTGGTTGGCGTGGAAATGAATGAAAATTTCTATAAAGAAGCGATCGAGAATCTGAATGGCTACATGAAAAAAAGGAAAAACGACAATAACGATATAGAATTCCACTGTTGCTTGGCAGAAGAATATGATATTGATAAGCAGGACAATCATTTTTATTTCTTTAATCCGTTCTCGGTACAGATTTTCATGAAAATCATCAATAACATTTTGCTGTCCTTTGAAAAAGAACCGCGCCAAATCAAACTGATATTATATTATGCTTCACAGGATTATATTTTTTTCCTCGAAAATCAAACCGCTTTCGAGCTGAAAAACGAAGTGATATTACCTGGCTTGACTGAATCTAATCCTTTTGAGAAATTCGTCATATACCAATTGTTATATTGAATGGATATTGTTTTTTCGGTGATAAAAACACCCAAGCAATCTTTCATGGATGCTTGGGTGCAAAGAGTGAAGCCAATAAAGGTGCTTAATTTAAAGCGGATTGTAAAATCCTTATTACTTTTTTTTTGCATGCTCCTATTTCATTTTTTATCTTTTAATTTTATGCCCTTTTATTTCTAAGGATGAACCACTTTGTCTATGGAGAGCGAGGTTCTAGTTTATAGTTTGTAAGCCATAGTGAACATAAAAAAATTAATTCAAATGCATTGGTAACAGCCGAACTTTCTATGGGAATAGGAATGGCACTTCCAACTATCATGACTATAACCCCTAAAAGCATCCAAATCCAACGTGTTTTTATAAATATGTAGATGCTAATCACCAATAATATAAAGGTGACAATAAGCACCATTAAAGGTGGGCCCGAAGATTCCTCACTAACATATCTTAAAACTCCATACTCGTAGATTGGTACAAATGTCTTATGCATATTTTCAATAAATTCATAGATGATAAGCCCAGCTGTAAGGAAAAGGAAAAAGTAGGGTGCTATCGTTTTTTTTGTAAAAGGAATATGTATCCTTTTTGCCATTCCCCATCCAAACAAGATCAATGTGGGAGTGATAAATCCATGACTCCAGAAACGTAATGCATTTAATGACTTTAACAAAGGGCCATCACCAATGAACTTTCCCGAGGCAATAATTAAGTTATCCACGATAAGCCCGAAAGTAACTAAAAGAAGAAAGCTTGAATACGAAAAGAGTTTGCGGTCCTGTCGAAGTAACACCATTCCCATGATAAAAAGAATCATATAAACGATTGAATAACAAAAATATAAAATAGTATCCAACTACATCACCCCCTATATTGTTTTTTCCGTACTATAATAGAACAAAACATAAAAGTGCCCTTTTAAATATAATGTTAGTTTAATGTTAAATTGTTCAAGAAAGATTGTAAATACCTATATCAGAGAATATAATGGGTAGGTTTTATAAGTGGTTTTTATAAAGTATCAAAGGTCTACATAAGAAACTTTATATTTAAACAAGGATGGAAGCATTGCATCAAAAATGCATATAAATAGCGATATTACTGTTAAGCAGCCATTGAAATACGTGGTAACCACCTTCTTTCGCGCCTTGATTCTTTTTTAGATTAAGTAGAGATGACTTATCCGTCTACATGAGGAAAATGACATAAGCTATTCAAAAGAAAAGGAAGTTAGACGTAATGTTTGTTTTATATAGCCCATAAGGAAATGAAGAGCAATTCCAGTATCTATGTGCGTTAGTAAAAGTACTTAGAAATAAATTTTAGGGATAGTGAGGTATAAAATGAAAAAAGTTATGAAATATATTCTCGTTAGTATAATTCTATTAATGATTATTGCTTTCGGCGCCTTTTATATATGGTCAGAACAAACATACAAACCATCAGATGAATTGTATGCGTTAGTTGGAAAGGGGGATATAAAAAAGGAAAATGGGTTTGTCACATTTGAACCAACAAAAACTAAGAAAGTGGGCATTGTCCTGTATCCAGGTGCCAAGGTTGAGCCGGAAGCATACGGATATTATGCAAAAGAATTATCAAAAGAGGGATATACAGTCGTTATCCCAAATGTGAGGTTCAATTTCGCTTTGTTTGATAAAAATAAAGCGACGGAAGCTAAAGATACATATCCAGAAGTGGAGAAATGGTATGTTGCTGGACACTCGTTAGGAGGAGTAGCCGCCTCCGCATATGCTTATGAAAATCCAAAAGAGGTGGAAGGGATTATCCTCCTCGGTTCATATCCCAGTGACTCGAATGACTTTTCAAAAATGAAAGTTCCTATGCTATCGTTATATGCAGAACATGATGGGCTATCTACAGTAGAGAAGATTATGAAGACAAAGCACTTACTATCTAAAGAGGCAAACATGCATAAGATAGCGGGAGGAAACCACGGTCAATTTGGTGTATATGGAAAGCAAAAGGGAGATAATGAAGCGACTATCTCAGCTAAGAAACAACAAGAAGAGATGATAGCTGTCACAAAAAAATGGCTTAATCAGAACGGGGATTAAGCCTTATTAAAATGCCCTCAAAATTGAGGGCATTTTAATACCGAAATATATTTTGACTTGGAAAGAAAGACAAAAGAAACGGATGGATTCTGGGGATACAAAGATCGAAGCAATCATACCAAACTGTAGACAAACTCAAAAAAAAATGAAATTTTTGTCTATAGTTTTTTCGAGTGATTATAAGGAATGTGGCTGCCGCTATCAGCTGAGGTGGCAGAAGCTTCTCTTCGTTAAGAGATGGGTTCTTTGGCCAGTCATGTGCCATTTTTGAATCTTGCCATGTCCAATTGGGCCTCCTCCTTTTTAATTTCAGGAAAGATAAACATCTCCTGAATCTACATTTATTTATCCCCTTTTAGTAGTCTAACTCAAAACATGCTTTCTTTTCATATCCGAATATCGTTTAAACATTTTTTGTCAGTTAGACTTCAGAGGTAAGGATACATTAATATAGCAATTAGAAGATGGCGATTGAGTACTATGGCAAATTTAAAGTTAGACGGTTGACATAGGCCATTACCATTCATTCCTAACCAAATAACTTCAAGGGGAAATAAAGTTTTCGAGAGAGTTCCAGAGACCCTACTGATATAACCAGCGTGTTTCCATAAAATGCTCCTATTCCATTTTTCTTTTCTTTAAAACCCATTTTACTAATATTGATAAAGTATACAATCCACCAGCAGTAAGTGACACAGCCGATATTACTTCCTGCCCTGTAAGGGATAGGGCTTTCGCCAAATCTACTGAATATGAAAGTGATGAGACTGTCAGTAATTTTGATAGGGAAGCTATCAGGATAAATCTTCTGAAAGAAACGCCGCCTATCCCCGCACCAAGGCAAATGATTTCATCTGGTAGAATCGGGATAATGAACAGAAGGAACAGGATGGCGGTTTCATTTTTTTTCACATACTCCTGATAGCTTTGCAAGTGCTTTTCTTTAACTAATTTTAATGCGAGCTTTTGCCCTCCTATTCTAGCTAAAAGGAACATGGTTGCTATTCCGGAAATAGTTCCGGAATAGCCTAGGTATGCTGCGTTAAATGAGCCTAATACTGCACTGCCAGCAGGAATCGTCACAGCTTCAGGCAAGGGCAGCACGATTGGCTGAAGGAAACAAATAAGGAGGAAAAGGAGCTTGCCCATTAGGGTACTTCCTCCTAAGACGCTCTTTAAGCTATTTGCATCTGTCAGCACCAAAAACTTCGTTGTATAAAAGATCAAACAGACTATAATCAGTAAAATGCTCAAGTACACTAAGGCGAGCCTCGTAAGTTTTAAATAGTTTACTTTTTTCCTAATTATCAAGACAAGATCAATAGACAGAATGACTATTAAAATGACTGTAACTATAATTTTATAAATTATCAGCAACGATGGCAAAAACACATACACGCACACGGCTGCAAAAGCGACCATCAATAAATGCGTCCACAATTCAGGCAGTTTCTTTTCAAGAATCACAGAATTCTTTCCCCTTTAGGTGAATTTCCTTTGTGTGATTAAGTGTACTGGCTAAGCCATCTTTAGAAAACGGACCTGGGATTTAACCAATAGTAAGACCTGGGGCTTAGATTTCTTGTGGATATCAGCCAAAAATCTTAATGCAGCAACCTGCTTTGCAAGATCTCCGATAAATCATTTGCCCTTTTTTTGTTAGGCCATTTTTGGATCTCACCATGTCCAATTGGCTATCTTCTTTAAATTAATGGAAGCCTTCATTTTACGAACCAAATGGTTCGGTGGAACCAGTTGATCTAAAGTAATTACTTCAAGTTGATCTCGTTGAATAGAATCATGTTTAGAAAGCATCCTCATCACCTCAAGTTTTAATACTTCTATATTAAAGCAAAAATGACTCTAGGCAAAAGTGTTCTATCTAAAAGGTAAGCCGAAGTTGATTGGAACGGAAGGTACGAGACTCCTGCGGGAAAAGCGCGTCTAGGGGAGACCCCGCAGGCGAAAGCCGAGGAGGCTCCCCGACCGCCCGCGGAAAGCGAGTGCCTGGAGTGGAAATAAACGTCCAAATTGTACAAGCGATAAAAATAGACAAACTCGATTTTCATCGGGTTTGTCTACAGTCTGAACCCCCGTTATGACGGGGTTCAGTTTATCGCAAAAGTCCTTCGGGATTAAAGAGCCGCGCCAAATCGAACTAAGTTTATTTTATGCTTAATAAGCACTTAAGCAATATTCCCTTTTTTAATGGATGTTTAATTTACAACATATTGTGAATTCTTTTGGGGCTCATATCGTTTTTCTATATAAATTTGATGCCAAGTCATAAACGTCAAAATGGTCCAGAGCTTCCGGCTGTTGTCCGCTTTATTATTTACATGGTTTTCAAGTAATTCTATAATTTGCGCTTTATTAAAAAGGTAGTCAGTCGGGCTTTCCTGGATTAACCTTACTGCCCAATCGTATAACTCATCCTTCAGCCAATGTCGTATCGGAACAGGAAAGCCTAGCTTTTTTCTGTTCCATACATGTTCCGGCACTATCCCGCGGGCAGCTTTTCGGAGCATGTATTTGGTCGTTCCATTTCTCACTTTTTGATCCATATTAAGTTTTGAAGCCGTATTGAAAACGCATGTATCCAAAAAGGGAACTCTCACCTCTAAAGAATTCGCCATGGACATTTTATCTGCCTTCAATAAAATATCACCTTTTAGCCAAGTTTGAATATCAATATTTTGCATTTGGGTTATAGGATCATACCCTAAAGAACTTGAATAGATGGGATTTGTCACTTTCTCATTTTCTAGTCCGTTGAGATAATTCACAAGTAGTCGTTTTTTCTCTTTCTCGCCGAATATGTTTGCGTTCCCGATATATCGGTTTTCTAAAGGTGTCACTCCACGCTCTATAAAACTCTTTCCTCTAACACCTTCTGGCAAAACAGAGGAAATCGCCTTCAACACTTTGTTCAATGATGTTGGAAAATAGGAAAACATGCGCAGGGAATGGGGCTCCCGGTATATATTATATCCGCCGAATAACTCATCTGCCCCCTCACCGGACAAAGCGACCTTGACGTGTTTTTTAGCTTCCCGGGCGACAAAATATAGTGGAACGGAAGCGGGGTCCGCTAAAGGGTCATCCATATGCCAGATGATCTTCGGCAGTTCCGCCAAGAATTCTTCAGGACTAATGATATAACTTATATTTTCTACATTCAGTGCGGCTGCTGTTTCCTGTGCAACGTTTATTTCACTATATCCATCTCTTTCGAACCCAACAGAAAAAGTTTTGATCTTTGGGTTAATCTCTTTTGCGATGGAGCAGATAAATGATGAATCAATCCCGCCCGATAAAAAAGATCCAACTGGAACATCACTTCTCATATGGACGTTTACGGAATCCATCAGAGTGTCTTGTATTTCTTTTAGGACCTTTGAATCTTCTATATTGGAAGGGTGAAAAATAGGTTTCCAGAACCTTTTTATATCCATTTTCTTTCCTGGTTCTTTAGTGAAGTAATGTCCAGGTAATAACTTTTCAATATTCTTGGATAGGGTCGATGGTTCGGGAACATATTGAAAACTGAGAAAATGCTGTAATGAATTCACATCCAGCTCGTCATTCATGGCTGTCAAAATACTCTTTTTTTCTGATGCAAAATAAGTAACATCATCTTGCTCACAATAGAAAAAAGGCTTGATTCCAAAGTGGTCCCTTGCACCAAAAAGCTTTAGCTCGATTTTATCCCAAATGACAAAAGAGAACATGCCTCGCAATTTCTGGACAGTTTGCTCTTTTTGGCTACTAAAGAGGGCCAATATTACTTCCGTATCAGAATCTGTCGTAAACTCATATCCTTCATCAATGAGTTCTTTTCTTAGTTCAATATAATTATAGATTTCGCCATTGAAAATGATCCAATATCTTTCATTTTCATATGAAAGGGGTTGGTTTCCATTATCTATATCGATTATGCTTAATCTCCTAAATCCAAAATTCACAAATTCATCAAAGAAATATCCTTCATCATCCGGCCCCCTATGGGTAATGATCGTGTTCATCTTCTGAATCGTTTCTTTCATATTTGAATTTATGGCTTTCGGATATTCGTGAATACATCCAACAAAACCGCACATAAAATCCACCTGCCTAATTAATTAATAGTAAGAGATTTCCTAATATCTTTTATTAATATTTTCAAAAAATAGGTACAAAGTTGAATGCCAATGTAAATAGAATGGAATCTCCTAGTCTTCTAGATTAGGTGATTATGGTATATTTGTCAATTTTACTCATAAAATGAATGTATTTGTAATTATGTAAAAATATATAAGATGTGCAACAAAAAGAGGCAATCGTTATGATTGCCTCTAAAAGAAAAATAAGTTTGCATGCAGTTTTTATTAAAAAAACGTTCCAGTTGATTGGAGGGGGCCACTGGTGTGGAATTCAACGTTCCAATCTTACAAACACTAAAAAAATCGAGTTTGTCTACAGACTATGATGCCTTAATTAATAAGGCATCCGTCTTATTTCAATAGTTCCGCTCGATGACAAAGTGAGCACGATCGCCTCTAAAGAGAGTTTTAGAGAATTCAATGACCGATCCGTCATTCTCATATGTGTAAGTTTCCAATGAAAAACAAGGTGAGCCGTTCGGTACGTCCAACTTGTCAGAAATGGAATCGTCGGCAAGTGAAAACTCCAAGTGTTCGACCGTTTTTTTTACTTTTAAATTGAATTGTGTCTCAAGTACTTTAAAGAGTGATTTTTCACAGGCTTCGATATTAAGCCCGGGTGTTTTATACCAAGGGAGAAAGGCAATTTCATATTGAAGGGGGATATCGTTTACGTAACGTATCCGTTCCAGTTTATTTACGGGGTCTCCAATATTTTGTTTGAAAAGCTTGGCAAGGGTAGCGTTTGCTTCAATCACCTTTAAGCTAATGACCTTTGTTGAAGGGTTTTTTCCTTGCATCGTGACTTGCTCAGAGAATTTTTCAACCGTGCTTGTAAGAAATTGCTTCACTTTATTCTCCGAAACGAAAGTACCTTTGCCTTGGACACGGTAAATATAGCCTTCGACGTTCAATTGCTGTAAGGCCGTGCGAACTGTTGTCCTGCTTACTCCGTATATTTTACAAAATTCAGCCTCAGTCGGTAATTTTGTATTTGTTTGGTATTCGCCATTTTTTATGAGATCGATAATCGATTCCTTAACTATGGAATGCAATGCCGCTTCTTTATTCATGGTCTCCACAGTGATTCCTCCTATGCTCATTCCCAATATATACATATAGATTATCTCGGATAAGTACAATAATCAACTTTAATTCACAAATTTGTAGTAACAAATTTAAATTTGTGTTGATATTTTTTCAATTTGTAACTACAATGTATGTATGGAGGCAATAATACCCATTTCATCCAAGGGAAGTGATAAAAAAGTAACATCGGTTATTTATAAGAAAGAAAACGGTTTCAACTCACTTGAAAATACTGAATAATCAATCATTAAAAAGGGGGGTAATTTCAATGAATATATTATTATGTTGTTCTGCAGGGATGTCTACTAGTTTATTAGTTACCAAGATGGAGGAAAGTGCTAAAAACCAAGGGGTAGAGTGTCATATATGGGCAGTTGGTTCTACAGAAGTTAACAATGAAATAGATAAGGCCGATGTTATTTTATTAGGGCCGCAGGTTAGATATCTTCTTTCCAAGCTACAGGAAGCGGGGAAAGAAAAGGGAATACCTGTCGCAACCATCAATCCGATGTTCTATGGACTATGTAATGGTGAAGAAGTGCTAAAACAAGCCACTACTTTAATAAAAGGAGAATAAGGATATGATGACTTTTATTGATAAGTATATTATGCCTGGGGCGGTAAAGGTAGGAAATAACCGGCATTTGCTTGCAATTCGTGACGCATTGATTGGAATGATAGCGATTACAATGATCGGTTCATTCGCCGTCCTGTTTAATAATCTAGGGCAAGTCATCAAGCCTTACGGGAGAATGATGGAGGCCATCTTCGGTCCTGCATGGAATACGCTTGGCGGTGATATTTGGTTTGGAACCTTTGCATTCATGACGGTATTCGCTGTATTCGGCATCTCTTATAAATTGGCACGGTCATACGGTGACGATGGTTTTGAAGCGATGTTGGTTTCCGCAGCCTGTTTCTTTTTATTATTACCTCAAATCGGAAATGTCACTTTAACCATCGATGATAAGGATGTTACCGGCGGGGCATGGGGTTTTGTAAGCGTAAACTATTTTAATGCTACAGCCCTATTTACAGGAATTGTCGTTGCCTTAATAGCAACTGAAATCTTCGTAAGACTTTCCCGGGTAAAATATTTAGTCATCAAGCTTCCAGATGGAGTACCTCCAGCGGTAGCCCGTTCATTTGCAAAGTTAGTGCCGGGTATGGCAACGATCTTTATCGCTGGTATATTCGGACTGCTATTCCGTAAAGCTACGGATGGGCAGGTACTGAATGACTGGCTGAGTAAAGTGATTGTATCTCCGTTACAAAGTGCAGTAGATTCATTGCCATTCGCTATTTTACTAGTTTTTCTTGTTCATTTATTATGGATGATCGGTTTGCATGGACCTAATATCCTTGGCGGGATAACGACACCGCTCTTTGAAAGTTCGGGAGTGAAAAATATCGATTTATATGCAAAAGGCGTCAAAGACATGGACCAATACGGCGTATTGGCGGGTTCTTTCCTGGATGCATTTGTATATTTAGGCGGATCTGGTGCAACATTGGGCCTTATCATTGCAATGATCATTGCCGGTCGGAAACGGTATAAACAGATGATTGCACTCGGAGGGGCGCCAGGAGTGTTCCAGATTAACGAACCCATTCTTTTCGGATTGCCTATCGTTCTGAATCCAATGTGGTTCATCCCTTTTGTTCTCGGCCCGGTAATTACAACGGTGATATCTTATATCTCAGTAAGCAGCGGAATGGTTTTCCCGATCGTCGCTAAGATTCCATGGGTAACCCCTCCGATTGTGGGTGGATTCCTGGCCACAGGCGGGCATGTGTCTGGAGCGGTCCTGGCTGCAATCAATCTAGTCATTTCAACAGCGATTTATTTACCATTCGTTTATGCTCAAGTGAAGATAGACACCAAAAATGAAACAAAGCTTACAAAAGATTCAGAAACGCTAAGCCTTTAAGAAAGTAGTGATGAAAAATGGAAAAAGAAGAATTATACCAGCTATCCTTTCAATTGATTTTATATAGCGGGAATGCGAGAAGCTTTGCAATGGAAGCGTTGCAGGAGGCAAAGAAGAAGGATTTTGATTCTGCCCGTTTGAAAATCGCCGAGGCGGAAACGGAATTACTGCAAGCCCATAAATACCAAACCCAATTAATCCATGCTGAGGCAGGCGGGGACTCTTTTGATCTTCCCATTATCCTGGTGCATGCACAAGATCATTTAATGACAGCGATGACTATGAAGGATCTTGCAATTGAAATGATCGATCTACGCGAAGAATTCTTACATGCAGATGCTGTGAAGGAGAGGACTGCTGAATGAGCAAGGGGTTGAAGATCGTCACGATTGGCGGAGGTTCGAGCTATACGCCTGAACTGATCGAAGGTTTCATCAAATATCATGAAGAACTTCCTGTGAGTGAAATTTGGCTCGTGGACATCGAAGCGGGAAAGGAAAAGCTTGAAATTGTCGGGAATTTGGCAAGAAGGATGATTGAAAAGGCTGGTGTGAATATTGAAGTCCATCTCACGCTGGATAGAAAGAAAGCGCTTAAAGGCGCTGATTATGTAACAACCCAGCTGCGGGTTGGCCAGCTCGCAGCCAGGGCTCTTGATGAAAAGATTCCATTGAAACACGGAGTGATCGGACAGGAGACGAATGGACCAGGCGGGCTTTTCAAGTCCTTTAGAACGATTCCCGTCATTCTGGATATTGCTCATGAGATGGAGGAGTTATGTCCGGAAGCATGGCTGATTAACTTCACGAATCCTGCAGGAATGGTAACGGAAGCAGTTCTGCGTCACAGTAATATTTCCAAAATCATCGGACTCTGCAATGTGCCGATTGGGATGGAACGAGGTGTTGCGGATTTGATGGGTGTAGAACCATCAAGGGTCCGTATCGACTTTGCTGGGTTGAACCATATGGTTTACGGCTTGGATGTATTCGTTGATGGCGAGAGTGTCAAAGATCAAATCATCCAGTTGATTACTGATCCAGCTAAAGCTGTCACGATGAAGAATATTCATGCAATGGGCTGGGAGCCGGAATTCCTTAGAGCGTTGAACCTGTTTCCGTGTCCATACCACAACTACTATTATAAAACGGGTGATGTGCTGGCCCAAGAATTGAAGGATGCGGAAAAAGGGGAAACACGTGCAGAGGTCGTTCAAAGGCTTGAAGCAGGTTTATTCGAGCTATACAAAGACCAGGATCTGGCTATCAAGCCGCCGCAGCTTGAAGAGCGCGGAGGTGCCTATTACAGTGATGCGGCTGTGCGGTTGATTTGCTCGATGCATACGGATAAGCGAGATATTCAAGCGGTGAATACGGTCAACCATGGTGCGATTGAAGGCATCCCATACGGATCGGCGATTGAAACCAGTTGCGTGATAACTAAGGATGGTCCTAAACCAATCAATGTAGGAGAGCTTCCTGTCGCTGTCCGCGGATTAATTCAGCAAATCAAATCCTTTGAAAGGGTAGCCATCGAAGCTGCAATTTCGGGGGACTATGATACTGCGTTGCTTGCCATGACGATCAATCCACTCGTTCCAAGCGACCGGGTTGCAAAACTTATCCTGGATGAAATGCTGGAGGCACATAAAGATTATTTGCCGCAGTTTTTTGAAAAAAAGGAGTTGCAGGATAATTTATCATGATAGAAGTCCTTGTAAATGCAGATGATTTCGGATTAACTAAAGCGGTGAATTATGGGATTTTGGATAGCCACAAATATGGAATTGTCAATTCGGCAACGATCATGATGAATGCAAAAGCAACGGAGCATGCGATTGAAATCGCCAAGAAAACACCCTCGTTGAAGGTAGGTATTCACTTAGTCCTGACATGGGGTAAACCTTTGTTGAGTGATGTTCCGAGTTTGGTTGACGAATCTGGTTTCTTTAAGAAGCAAGGTACGGTATATGGGGATCCTGCCTGCATTTCCTTGAGCGAATTGGAGAGGGAGTGGTCAGCGCAAATCGAAAGATTTTTGGAATTTGGCCTATTCCCGACTCATTTCGATAGCCACCATCATGTACACGGGATCAAAGCATTTCTACCGGTTATTAAAAAGCTGTCAGATAAATATGGATTGCCAGTCCGTAATGCCGGAAGCCACCTTGCAGGGATTCAAACCGTTACAGATGTATTCCTGGATGATTTTTATGGAGAAATGGTGGTTGAAGATTACTTTCAAAACTTGAAAGGGAGAGTAATGGATGGGGCGAGTGTGGAGATAATGACCCATCCTGCTTATATGGATGAAGAATTGATGAAAGTCTCCTCTTATAATGATATACGCTTGAAAGAAACCAGGATATTGACAAAGGCAAAATTACCTGAGGGATTTTCCCTTAGATTCAGCATCAACCAAGTAAAGATTTGATTTCAAAAGAGGACCATTCATCAAAAGATGAATGGTCCTCTTTTATTGTTAAAATTAATAAGCCAGGCTGAATAGGGCTTTGATGTGTGATAGGTAACGAACATTACTTGCTTCTTTCATCAATGTAGCCGGAAGGCCTTTAAGGGACGTGTTATTGGCCCCAACGGTTGCCACCGCATCCTTACGGCCAAGGCTCGCAAGTGTACCTGAGTTTAC
>NZ_JBFUIQ010000023.1:0-71244 GCF_056401795.1 Peribacillus sp. P4_D6 | reverse complement strand
CCCCTAGACACGCTTTTCCCGCAGGAGTCTCGTACCTTCCGCACCAATCAACTTTGTATTAGCATTTAGTTAGAAACCATACCCGGGAGTTGTAGGTTGGTTTGAGAACATCATTTGATCAAAGATATGTTTTCCGCCTACAAGCTGCGGGGACCGGTCTGCATGGCCTGCAGTTTTTTGCTGGTACGATTTGGACGTTGATTTCCGCTTCAGGCACTCGCTTTCCGCGGGCGGTCGGCCCTCGGCTTAAGCCTGCGGGGTCTCCCCCAGACACGCTTTTCCCGCAGGAGTCTCGTACCTTCCGCACCAATCAACTTTGTATTAGCATTTAGTTAGAAACCATACCCGGGAGTTGTAGGTTGGTTTGAGAACATCATTTGATCAAAGATATGTTTTCCGCCTACAAGCTGCGGGGACCGGTCTGCATGGCCTGCAGTTTTTTTGCTGGTACGATTTGGATGGTGATTTCCGCTTCCGGCACTCTTTATTGTTTTAAATGGAAGTATTTAAACTTGTGGTGATGAGGATGCTTGCTAAGCATGATTCTAGAGATCAACTTGATATGTTTACTTTAAATCAACTGTTGCCGCAGATGCAGCTTATACATCTCATGATGCTCCACCATAATCAAACAATCCAATTATCATCAAGAAAATGTTTCATGCAAGAAAATTGTGGAAAGGTAATGATATAGGAGGGATAAGAAATGTTATCAAAAAAACCGGCGGCCAGAATGGTCAGCGCCTTTATTCTGACCGGTTCTCTTTTAGGGGCAGGTGCATCGTTTTCAACAGAACCTGTTGAGGCTGCATCCACAATGGATTCCTCTTCTGCCATAGCTAAGGATCACGCTCTTACCACCTTACATGAAATCTACAACAAAGCTTTTTCAGGAGAAATGCCTTATACTGCCATGGGTTTGAAAATTAATGAAAACACCCAAAAAGAAGTATATGAGACATTTGGTTCTCCCCCAGAACCAGGTAACACAGATGAAACTTTTGACTATTACCATGCAGAAATGGGGCATCCAGGTTTTGCATTTGCCTATAACGCTGACAAGACCATCTCACAAATCCGATATTTCGGGACAAATGTGGAACGGGACCATAATCTAGGAAGCATCACACCTAAAGTATTAGGAAATAAACTCGGCAGTGCTGACGAAATACGCCATATTTCCAGTACGAATGAAATCAACTACATTTACAAGACAGGGAATTATGAACTGCAATTCATTGTCGGTGAAAATCAAACTGTAGATCATATCAATCTACTCGAAGCTAAATAAAATGTACGATAAAATGGTTGTCGAAGGTTGCAGAGAATGAAAAGTATCTCTGCAACCTTTTTTGTTTCAAGCCCCTCCCCTTCTTTCCCTTTCAACTTCAAAGCCGTGTACTGCCAAAATCAGATAATAGAAGTAAAACGGTCATTTCATTTACATAAACCATACTTACCCCAAACGGATTCTTAATATTTTTACAATAAAATTAGCTTGTTCAATATTATTTCAATATATGGAGGGTGTCAGTAAAATGATTAATAAGTTCAGGGCTTTCACAGTATCGGTTCTAAGCCTGGCCATCCTTTTTCAGGGTCTTCCGGCCGTGGTTTCAGCAAAAGTTGCAGAAGATAATCAGACAAATCCAGGAGGCAGATGGATGAAGGGGGAATATCATGCCCATACCACTCAGTCCGATGATGCCGAGGGATCACAGAGCCTTGAAAGCTTGCTGAATAACGCATTTGATAATTATGGCATGGATTGGATGGGAATTTCCGATCACTTGAGGATGTCTTCAAGGGATGATGAAGGTAATTTGATTCCAGGAGGGCCGATACCGCTGTCTCAGGGAATCATTCAATATCAAGCCCCAAAAATAAAACAATTGCAAAAAGATGGCAAGTTTAAAAATAAAGTCATCTTTTCAGGCTTCGAATGGGACATGCCCACATACGAGCATGTCGGCATAGGCATTTTGGGAGATCAGCCGGGCTCGCCCAAAAGTCTGAAAGCTGGCAATCAGTTCGAATATCTGTTCACCAACCAGGATGAAAAGATGTTTGATCCTAAGGATGTAGTCATTTGGAAGTCACAGGATCAAAGAGCCAATAAAACATCCGAGGATGCCCGAACGGCATTGGCATGGCTCGAAAAAAATTATAAGAATACAAGTTATGCCATATTGAACCATCCATCAAGAAAGAGGGTGTACAGCATATCTGATTTTCGCGACTTCAACAATATCGCCCCGGATGTCATGTTCGGATTTGAAGGTATGCCAGGTAACCAGATGGAGCCGGACAGAGGCGGTTTTAATCTGACAACACCGGAAAACCGGACCTATGGCGGTTCCGATTACATGCTTGCTAAGGTAGGAGGTTCATGGGATGCGCTACTTGGGGAAGGTCGTAAGTTCTGGAATTTTTCCAATTCGGACTCCCATTTTGAAATCAGTGAGAACCGCCTATACTCAAGCGGTTACTGGCCAGGAGAATTTTCCAAGAATTATACATGGGTAAATGGCTCATCAATAAAATCTGTCCTTGATGGCATGCGATCCGGAAAATCCTTCTCCGTTTTTGGTGATTTGATCGATGCCCTTGAATTCCAAGCTAAAAACGGAAACAATACGGTGGATATGGGCGGGGACCTTAAAGTGAAGGAAGGACAGATGGTCAAGATCACCGTCCGATTTAAGAGCCCCGAAAAGAACAATAACGGGGACCCCGTCAAGGTAGATCACGTGGATCTAATTTCCGGTGAAGTAACCGGGAAAGCAGAGCCTGGAACACCTGCTTATAATAAAGCCACCAATGATACGACAAAAGTGGTTAAGCGCTTTACAAGTAAAGACTGGAAAACCGATCGCGATGGTTTTCATGCCATCACTTACAAAGTCAAAGCCGATAAGGATCAATATTTCCGTTTGCGCGGCACGAATCTAGGGGGAAATGTCTCTGGAGAAACGATGGACGGTGAACCGCTGATCGATAAAAAGACTGAAATCGAGGATAACGAAACGCGTTTTTCAGAAATAAACAATCGTAACTATAAAGACCTTTGGTTTTATTCTAACCCTATATTCGTCAGCGTAGAGGATAAATAATCATGGTAAACACTAAGTTAAAAAGAATACTGCAATAGTTCTGGACGGCCTCAAAAAGTCCCTCTCCCAATTAGCGGAAGAGGGGCTTTTTGCCCCTTAGAATTTTAATGTACACTTCCCTTCCCTTTCGTTTTATTTCACTTCCTTGCATGAAAAACCGTATAATTCACCAAGTTTCATTAACACTAATGATATAAGTTATTTTCATTGACTTTTTTCCTTTTCTTGTATAGTATCACAGAGTATCAATCCCTATCAGATTACTAGGAGGTTTACCCAAATGAAAAAAATGGTTGCACTTTTATCGCTATTGTTAGCTTTCACGGTCGTAGTTACCGCTTGTGGTACCAATACCAAAAATGAGGCAAACGATACCGACAATAAATCTTCATCACAAGAAAGTCTTTATGATAAAGTAAAAAAAGATGGCGTATTAACTGTTGGAACTGAAGGTACATATCCTCCTTTCACATTCCACGATGATTCAGATAAACTTACGGGGTTTGATGTTGAAATTGCTAAAGAAGTGGCAAAACGCCTTGGAGTGAAAGCTGAATTCAAGGAAACACAATGGGACGGCATGTTTGCAGGCTTGGATGCAAAACGATTTGATATGATCGCAAACCAAGTGGGCATCGATGAAGACCGTCAAAAGAAATATGATTTCTCTGACCCATATATTCAATCAGGAGCCGTATTGCTTGTACACAAAGATAATTCGGATATTAAATCCTTCGATGATTTAAAAGGTAAGACCTCTGCACAATCTTTAACGAGTAACTACAATGATCTAGCCAAATCACATGGTGCTGAAGTTACAGGTATTGAAGGATTTTCACAATCCGTACAGCTTATTGGTTCTAAACGTGTAGATGCGACGATCAATGACAAATTATCTTACCTTGATTATAAAAAGCAACATCCGGATGCACCTATCAAAGTGGCTGATGAGGAAGAAAGCGGTGTCGCAAGTGGTTTAATGTTCAGAAAAGACAGCGGCAAATTAGTGGAAGAAGTAAACAAAGCACTTAAAGCAATGAAAGACGACGGCACGTACGCGAAAATCTCGGATAAATGGTTTGGTGAAGATGTTTCTCCTAAGTAATATTTTCACCGACCCCGAGCGTATGAACCAGCTTGTTTCCATCGCTCAAACCTCCCTCTATCCAATGATAGAGGGAGCTATTCAATATACGATTCCACTAACATTGATCACATTCGTTCTCGGCCTTATTCTGGCTGTACTCACAGCATTGGCTAGATTATCTTCCATGAGAATTCTTCAAATAATTGCGCGTGTATATGTGTCAATCATCCGCGGGACACCATTACTTGTGCAATTATTTATCATTTTCTATGGACTTCCAAATTTAGGTGTAACTATCGATCCTTTCATTTCGGCTATTATAGGATTCTCTTTAAATGTAGGAGCATATGCTTCGGAAATTATACGAGCAGCCATTTTATCGATACCAAAAGGGCAATGGGAAGCAGGCTATTCAATCGGGATGACATATACCCAAGCGTTAAAGCGCATCATTTTACCGCAAGCAGCACGGGTATCCGTTCCCCCATTATCCAACACGTTCATTAGCCTTTTAAAAGATACATCGCTTGCATCACTCATTCTTGTAACGGAATTATTCCGTAAAGCTCAAGAAATCGCTGCAAAAAACTATGAATTTTTACTACTTTACATGGAAGCAGCTGCTTTATATTGGATTTTGTGTACGATTCTATCTTTCATTCAAGGAAGTTTAGAGGAGAGACTTAATCGTTATGTAGCAAAATAAGAACCGCAGTAGTTAAAGGAGATTTTAAAATGATCAACATTAAGAATCTTCATAAATCGTTTGGTGACCTTGAAGTATTAAAGGGCATCGATTTGGAAGTGGAGCAAGGCAAAGTCATTGTATTGATCGGTCCTTCCGGTTCAGGTAAAACAACCTTTCTTCGGTGTTTGAATCTCCTTGAGGTGCCCACGGACGGGACGATTGAAATCAATGAAACGGTAATGGACTTCAAAAAACCCGTTAGAAAAAATTCGATTACATCTTTTCGCAGTTTGACAGGGATGGTTTTCCAAAGCTATAACCTCTTCCCCCACAAAACAGCTTTGGAAAATGTAATGGAAGGCCCCATCATTGTAAAAAACATAGCCAAACATCAAGCGAAAGAAACGGCGGCTGCCCTGCTTACAAAGGTGGGCTTAGGTGAAAAAATCGATTTTTATCCGTTTCAATTGTCCGGCGGTCAGCAGCAACGGGTCGGAATTGCAAGGGCCCTGGCCATGGAGCCTAAGGTGATGCTATTCGATGAACCCACTTCCGCTTTGGATCCCGAACTAGTGGGAGACGTACTGCAGGTCATGAAAGACCTGGCGAAAGATGAAGGCATGACAATGATCGTGGTAACCCATGAAATGCGTTTCGCCCGCGAAGTCGCCGATGAAGTCATTTTCATGGATGAAGGAAAAATAATGGAGCGGGGAACACCCGAGCAGATTTTCACAAACCCTAAAGAAGCGCGCACACGAAAATTCCTCAATATGATTCAATAAAAAAATGGTGCTATTCAAGCACCGCTCGCAAAACCCCCCATTTTTAGAAATGGGGGGTTTTGCCCATCATTATATCAATGAGATGCTTGGACCTGTTTAGTCTGTGTCCGTGCATGGTATAACTGAATAAGAATCAAAGCAAAAACGGAAAGGATGGCACCCGATATAAATGGTAAATCAATCGAAATCGAAAATAACCAACCGCCAATCGGAGGACCGGCAATCCTGCCGAACGAGTCGAAGGAAGATAGCAATCCCGTGACACTGCCATGGCCCGACATGGAACTTTTGGTAAGCAGGGCTGAAATGGCAGGCCGGATGAACCCATTACCCACTCCGAAAATCGTCAGGAAGACCGCCGATGTCCAGAAACCGGAAGAAAACAAGATGAGAATGAAACCGACTGCCGAGACGATGATTCCCATTCGAATGACCGCGCCTTCCCCATATTTCTTTGTCATCCTGCCCACTAATCCACCTTGAACGATCGCACTCCCAAACCCCATGATCATAAAGATATAGCCTAATTGTACAAGACTTATATCAGCCTTTTTGGCTGCAAAATAGGCGAAAGTCGTTTCTAGTCCTGCCATTGAAAGGGTGACGATCATTTGCAAAAAGAACATGGTTTTAAGAGGCCCTCTAAAGGCTTTCCACATGGACTCTTTATTTTTTGACTGTTGGGCCCTCTTCTCTACTGTATGTGATTCCTTCAGTATCGCAATCACTAAGAATAAAGTAATCAAAGAGGATATTCCAGCAATGTAAAACGGCAAGTTCAAACTTGATTTTGAGAATACCCCGCCAATCGCCGGTCCAAAGATGAATCCAAGCCCTGTGGCGGCCCCGATGATTCCCATCCCTTTTCCCCGATCTTCCGGCGTCGTGATGTCAGCCACATAAGCCATTGCGGTTGGCATGTTTGCCGATGATAAAATCCCGCCAATGATTCTGGCTGCAAATAATACCCATAAGGAATCTGCCGAAGCCTGGATGAAAAACGAAAGGGCCAGTCCAGCAATCCCGATAATCATGACAGGCTTACGCCCTATCCGGTCAGATATACGTCCCCATATCGGGGCAAAAAATAATTGCATCAGTGAATAAACAGCCATTAAAAGGCCTAGCTCTGTAGGACTGCCGCCAACCTTTTCAGCAAGGAACGGAATGACGGGAATGATGATCCCAAATCCGACCATGACTAAAAACATCACTAAAAAAAGTACGGGTAACACCTTTTTTGTTTCCATTATATATTTCTCCTTTTATTCTTCCACATTCGCTACGTACATTGGAACGAATTCCGAAAATCCCATTACTTAGCATAATCTTCCTGGCAATTCTTTAAACAGTTTATCATACAACCTTTACCAAATCAGTATGAAGCACGATCTTCTTTCGGAAACTCCCTTAAATAAATAAGAACCAGGCATAAATATCCTCAACTCTACAGTCATTTCTCATGTAATGGCACTTCGTTATTTTCACTGTGTTTCGTGAAATCAATGGCATGAGTTCGTTAAAAATCTTTTCCTCCCCTTATTTTTTCTTAAGGGGTACTCTATACTGTAGGGTATGATTGATGTTTGGGAGGTAGAAGAATGTCTAATGATCAGTGGATTTTAATTATTGACGATGAAGAAGATTTGGCACGTCTCATGGAGACAGTTTTACATAAAGAAGGTATCCCCAATATTATTACGGCGGGGACGATTGCGGATGGGTGGGCAAAGTTTCAGCAGTTCGATCCATCACTAGTCTTGCTGGATATCATGCTGCCAGATGGTGAAGGCTATGACTTATGCAAGCAAATTCGTGAAGTGTCGAATGTGCCGATTTTATTTTTGTCGGCAAAGGATGAGGAAATTGATAAGCTTTTGGGGTTGGCGATTGGCGGGGATGATTATATTACCAAACCATTCAGTCCGAAAGAAGTTGCCTATCGAGTAAAGGCGCAGCTTAGGCGGGCGGGCTATACAGAGGAAAAAACCTCACCGAAAAGGTTGCAAATTGGTCCATTTGAGCTTAGTTCAAATGAAAATGAAGTGAAAAAGGATGGCAAAACCCTTGAGCTGACAGCTAAAGAAATCGGTCTGATGAGCTGTTTTATGCATCATCCGAATCAGATCTTGAGCAAGGAAACTTTGTTTGAACATGTGTGGGGCGATGATTTCTTTGGCTCTGATAATACAGTGATGGTCCATATTCGCCGTTTACGCGAAAAAATCGAAGCAGATCCTTCAAAGCCATCTTTTCTAATAACCGTTAAAGGGCTTGGTTACAAATTACAGACCAAGGGTGAAACAAGATGAAGTGGAAATTGACACGGCGCTTTTTAGGATCCGTTGTGACAATTGTCGTAATCGTAGGAATCGTAAATACAATTTTACTTTTATGCTTACTCTTTGTTCATTTCGACACGGAAGAGGAATCTGCGGAGAACTTTAGCCGATCTTTTTCACAATATGTTGAACTAATAGATGACAAACCAAAGGTAAATGAAGAAGGACTGGAAAAACTGCGGAACACGAACGCCTGGATACAATTTTTGAATGATAAGGGTGAACAAGTAGCAGCCTATTACACACCTCAAAAATTGCAAACCGTATATTCTCCAGTTGAAATCGTCCAAATGTATAAGTATAAAGAAATTGATGCAGAGACGACTGTTTTTGCCGGCGAAGCTCGTGATTTCAGCTATTTTGTAGGGGTTAAAGATCGAGGAATAGGCCGATATGTACTGTCCTATAATTATGTTCACATTTTAAAGTACTTCAACATCATACTTTTACTGTTTTTAACGGTGGATATCATTATTGCCCTAGTCATTGGACTATTATTTGGTAAAAGATTAACGACACCACTTAACACTTTAATTGAGGGAATTCAGCAGCTTCGTGAAAGACGTTTTAAAAAGATGAGTATACCAAAAGGCGTCTATGAAGATGTATTTCACAATATGAATGAACTATCGGTAAAGTTAGATCAGTATGAAAAAGAACGTGATCAACTCGACCAAATGCGTGAGGAATGGATTAGCAATGTTTCTCATGACATGAAGACACCACTTGCATCCATCCATGGTTATACAGAATTGATGAAAGACAATGCCACTGAATTAACACCACAAGAATTGTATGAGTTTACATCCATTATTAATAGACAGTCCGTATATATGAAAAATCTGTTGGATGATCTCAATTTAACGATGCGTTTACGCAACCAACGACTTCCCTTGCAATTTGAAGATGTAGATATCGTTGGGTTTATAAGAGAAATGACGATAGAGCTCTTAAATGATTCACAATTTGGTGATCGACAGGTCGAATTTGAGGCAAATGTGGATAAAGCAATGCATAAAGTCGATAAAAATTTACTGAAACGGGCAATTTTTAACTTTATCTACAATGCGCTCGTACATAATGATGAAAATGTCGTCGTGAAAATACAAATTGATGATATTCATCTACAATCAGAACATCATACCCAGATTACCATTGCCGATAATGGCCGCGGTATTCCCTCCAAAGATTTGGATCAGGTTTTTGAACGCTACTATCGAGGTACGAATACTGCCAGTAAACATGGGACCGGCTTAGGAATGGCCATTGCAAGGGACATTATCCTGGCTCATAAAGGTAAACTGGATTTGACTAGCATTGAAAATAAGGGAACAACCATCACGATACTTATATAATTTATTTTTGCTACAGAGAAAGGGCTGTCCATAACAGACAGCCCTTCTTTCCTATTTATTTTGGTTGTGCCTTTTTTGGAATATCCTCAAATTTCACTTCATCATATGACGAAACTTCATCACCATTTTTCACGTACATCTTTAAGTAAGCATCTTTTCGAAGATTTTTTTGTGCCGTGAATTCAAGCGGTATCGTTTCACCATCTGCATTTTTGGCGTCAAGTTTATAAGAATAGGAAGTCATCACTGTACCATCATCCAGTTTGGTTTCATGCTGCACCCCATCCTCTGTAATTTGCAAATAATAATTATCGGCATTCATGCGATTAAAGTCAATTTTAGTAAGCGCGAATACTCCTGCCGCTCCAAGTATGAACAATATGCCAACTACCATAAAAAATTTCTTCATTTAGATCATCCCTCTGTTTTATTATTTTGTGTGATAATACGATTATAAGAAGCTACCGTTAAGATATAATACAGACCGTAAATAATCGTATAAGCGATCATCCAGATTAATACAGGTTTTGCCAGATTCATCATCAATAACCCCGAGAAGGCTTTTAACGCAACCGCACTGTGCAATAGCCCGACTGCCAGCGGGACGAAAAAGATTACAAACACTTGGGATGCAATGGATTTCCGCATTTCTTTTGCGTTAACGCCCATTTTATGAAGCATATTGTATTGTGATTTATCTTCCTCAGCTTCCGTTAGAACTTTAAAGTAAATGATACTGCCTGTTGCCGCTAAAAAAACCAGACCAAGAAAACTGCCGATAAAGAGCAATGATCCTACACTTTCAATGCTTGCTTGAAAATCTTGAGGCGCACTGGAAAATAGAGCTTCTTCAGGTATTTGTTTTGATATTTTTTCAGATAAATCCACGGAGGCTTGATCAACACCGATAGCACGATAGTTCAGGGCTTCCCCTTCTTTTTGCAATGATTTAAATTGATCATTCGATACAACCACTGCAATGCCTGCTGTTTTGGCATTTAAAACCGTTTGTGTTTTAAAGCTTTGGAATGTTATCGCCGTGTTGTCTTCTGTCCTTATCGTCTTGTCCCTGTATTCAGGTGAGAATCTTTTGTCATATCCAATATCTAAAATGACTGCTTTGCCATGATTCACATGCAATGCTTCCTTACCTTGTACATCTGCCAATTTGTTATATGTTCTTTCATCGATTACCGTGTAAATCCTTTTATCCGAGTTATCGAATGCTGATTCCTCGCTAAGTTCTTTCGTATTAAATGTGATAGATAGTGCTTCAACATTTTCATCATACTTTGTATCTGGCAATATGGCGGTGACTTGATGATCGCTTTTTACATCCGTTTGCTGATACATGAAGGTATTCGGATCAACGGTCATAACTTGGTCATTCGCGTTGTAATAAAGACCATAGACCGCACCTCCAGCCGTTACCGTTGTAGCACTTAACACCGCAATTACGGTCAATGTCCTTGCATTCCCCCGAATGCGATAAAGCAATTGCGAGACCGTCATCAGATGCAGGCCTTTCCATAGCCATTTTTCATTTTTCTTGATCACGGCTAACACAAAGCCTGTGACGCTATGAAACAATAAAAATGTACCGGCAATAACAGTTGTCAAAATAATGAGTGCCGTCATCAAAAATCCAATCTTTTCCCACACTTTAGAAGTAAAAAGATCTTGCATCGCCAACCAATATCCGATGACAATCAGGAAAATTCCCAGAAAGGCTACAATCATAGATGGGTTCGGAGCCGCTTCCCCCTTTTTCGATGCATGGAAAAGATCAATTAGTTTAAATTGGTAAATTAAACGATAGCCCTGGAATGATGTCACCAAGAAAATAATAAGAAATACGATAGAGGTGTTCAAAGCTGCAGATCCTGAAAATGTAAAAGGTGCGATGACATCATAGCCCATTAAATAGATCAATATCGTCATGAACCCTTTTGAACATAGAAATCCAAGTAAAATCCCTACAACTAATGAAACCAAGCCTAGCAATAGATTTTCAAAGAAGAGCATAAAGCCAATCTGGCGATTACGTACGCCAAGCAATGCATATAATGCCACTTCTTTTTTACGCTTTTTCATGAAAAATGAATTGGAATAGGCAATAAAAATGGCAACGAAAAAAATCAGGATGACGGCCGCACCACTCATTAATGAACCTAATTTCTGTGATGAAGCCGTTTGTTCTGCAACTGCATCACTATATTTCAATGTTACAAATGTGAAGTAGATGATAATGCTAAATACCATGGATGCGATATATAAAAAATATTGGGAAAGGTTCCGGGCAATATTTTTTCTCGCCAGACTAAATAACGTCATCTACCTCACCTCCAATTGTTGCAAGGACATCCATGATTTCTTGGAAGAAAGCTTTACGTGATTGGCCACGACGATAAATTTCTGTTGAAAGTGTACCATCCTTGATGAAAATGATCCGCCGGCAGAAGCTTGCGGCATATGCATCATGTGTCACCAACATGATGGTGGAATTATTATTTTCATTTAGTTCACTTAAGCTTTCCAGCAGACCTGTTGCAGATTTTGAATCAAGTGCACCTGTTGGCTCATCTGCCAGGATCAATGCCGGCTCTGTCACAAGCGCTCTGGCTGCAGCTGTTCTTTGCTTTTGCCCACCGGAGATTTGGTATGGATATTTAGCTAATAAATCTTCAATCCCAAATACTTTAGCAATACGATTCACCAATGCAGTAATTTCTTTCGCTGGAATTTTCGCAATCGCCAGTGGCAATAATATATTTTCCTTCACAGTCAATGAGTCTAGCAAATTGTAGTCCTGGAAGATGAAACCCAGATTTTCACGTCTGAAATCCGTTAAGTCCGCCCCTTTCATATCGTGAATGCTCGTATCATTCATATAAATTTTCCCCTCAGTCGGCGAGTCGATAGTTGCCAACATATTGAGCAATGTCGATTTCCCCGCTCCAGAAGGTCCCATGATTCCTACAAACTCCCCTGCATGAATGTCAAAAGATATATTTTCCAACGCCGTATAGGCAGCGCTTGATTTACCATATGTTTTTTTTATATTTTCCACTTTTAATAATGGTTCCATTTGTTTCACCTCTTCAGTATTGTTGATACATTTATCTTACATGCTCATTCTTACAGCATCTTTGTGCCAACCTTACAGCAAGCTTAAATCCATCAAAAAAACGCCTTCCACTTATGGAAGACGTTAAAGTAAAAGTATTTAACTTTGCTTCAGAAGCCTGCGGTCGATAACAAAATTACCAAATGGAATGAATGAAACGATGAAAATCATCGCCATTTTTAAAAAGGACCATTTTGATATGATGCTCACATAAAGTAATAAAAGCCCAAACACGACAAACAGGAAACCATGGATGCTGCCTAAAATGAGTGTTGCTTCCCCAATATCCAATATGTACTTAATGGGCATACCAATGGCAAGCAATAAAACATATGAGATTCCCTCAATTATTGTAATAAACCGAAACCATCCAATAGCTGTCGAAAACATTCTCTCATCCCCTTATTGTACAAGTATGGCATACAAATCCAGCTTCCTGTCCCAATCCAAAGCCCGTTACTCTATCATATAATATTACGGTGATACCCACTAATAAATAGTACCAGGTTTTCCTAAAAGTAGAACAACAAAAGAAGCCCAATCAAAGGATTGGGCCCTTAACAAAGTAGGTGAAATTTTACTTAAAGATGTTCAATTCCGAAACCAATTGGCTCCCTCATCCATGTGCACGAAGGGAATATCCGTATCAATTACACCTTTGATTTGTCTTAAATCAACATCTTCCCCTTCGAGCCATTTTGCAAAATCTATGGAAGTCGGCTCTTGGTTCCCTCCCAAGGCAATCCAAGCTTTCATCTCTTTAGGTAAATAAGCGGATGTATGAATCGTTCCCGCCCAGCTGCTATATAAATCCGAGAAGACACCTTGATTGGTATCATTAAACAACCGATAAGCATCGTAGGCTGAAGAAAGTTTCCCTTCATGATCTTGGATGATCTCCAATCGGCGTTTCGAATCGATAAGATGGTTACGGTTTTCATTTTTCATGATTTCAAAGTGATTGGTACAGGCATTTGACGTGCGCACCTCTACATTTCTTGGGGAGGTTTCCACAATATAGGTACTTCCGCTTTTATCATAGACGACGTAAGTGAAAGAATGACGATGCGGGATTTCCTTCAACATCGCCACCGCTTCCTGAACGTCCGCACAAGATTCAACAATCAGTCTGCCAATCATGCAGCAGATGAAACCATCACCAGGGTTCTTGCGATTCATGAAGTTATAGCCTATCACCAACCCTTTTTCGTTCATTCCATCCATCCGGCCAGTCCCTCGCTGACTAGGGCCGATACTTGAATACCCTTGATCGGTTGGCTGGAATAAGACATAGCGTCCTTCATAAGTCTTCGGGTGGTAATCATAATTGCGAATGAGATAATCATTGCCTGTCATGATCGAACAGCCCGACCGGACATAATCCAATCGGTATCCACCGAACTCTTGCAGTACGCGGTCCATTGGCCATTTCAACGCTTCTTGCAACCCCAGTAATTCTTCCCAAACTCCAGGGGCGAATTGTGTAATGGCTCTCTTGACCTCTTCTTCTTCAACTGTAAACCTCGGCTGCCTGATCTTCCATTGATCTTCACGGTTCTTTACCGTTAGTGAATCTTTTAATTCCTCCCCTTGCATGTATCCAAACTTATAATGTGTACCCCGAAATTGTATGACATCACTATATATTTGCTTCACGGCTTATCCCTCATTTACAGTAGTAGCTATTCAAATTAAGGATACTTGAACTATTGTTGAAAATAAAGAAGATAAGCCTGGAATCATGTCATTAGTTGAGATATCAAGGAAGTATTTTGCCGTTATCTTACTATTGATGGAGACACGAATAAAGGCAGTGTAACAGATAAAAAGCATCTTCATAAATTAGGAAAACAAGCGGTTTTTTCGTGCTATATTAGTTATAATATAAATTTTTGAAATAAAGGAGGGGCTTACTTTGAAGGTACTCATTGGAACAATACTTTTATCAATTAGCCTTTTATTTTGGTCTTTTTCTAATTTTGACAATTACTATCCAACAAGAGAATTTATACATGTACATATAATAGTTAGTATCGTTGCCATTTATATATTACTGTCATCATTAATACAATATATTAAAAATCCAAATGAAAAAATATAAAAATGATGCCCCACTTATACAATTGGGGGATATCTCCCCACCCTGTTTAAACCATCTGAGTATTGCTGTACACTGATAGTCAATTCCTCACAACAAACTTTTTACTTACGGAATAAACTAAATTTATTTAATTTGTTATAATTTAGCCCCTACTCTAGATGAGTAAGGGCTCAGACTATTGAAAACGTATAAATAAAAAAGGCGAACTTCTCAGTTCACCTTTCAATCTACTTTTTCTTCTTTAATTTTCTACTGACTGTTTTTACGATCTTCACAATAATAAATACCACTACAACAAGAATAATGATATCAATTATACCATTTACTATATTAATACTGTGCAATGTCTTCCACTCCTTAAAATGCGTATTATTAAATGTACCAGTTTTAGTTTTAGTAGCAACTTGTACATACGCATCGGTATATGTGTATACGACTACTAATCCAGTATATTTAACTGTTTTATCCATACTAAATTCTTCTTTGTTAATGAATGATGCTATACAAGGTGGATAATTGTTTTCGTGCGCATTGAATAATTTCCTTTTTACTTTAATTTTCCAATTCTATCGACTCTGTGGATAATCTTATTCTCTATCTTGAATAACAACTCTAAAGGAACCAAAAGTTTGTTGACTCTCATAATTATCAGCATTTACTTCATAAGGAAATGGGAAGGCGATGAGTTGGAAATTATTTTCTCCTTCAACGTCGGGTAGATTAAAATCAAAAAGATGTCTAGTTTCTGGTGGAACAGTGGTATATAAGACGTCTGTGTTATCTCTAACTGCAACTTGTTCCCAATCTTTTAAAGCTATTATTGCATATCTGATCTCAGCATTTGTCTCATTTCCGGCAGAGAACTTAAGTTCCTTGCCTTCTTTTTCAGTCATAATTGATTGCAACTTTTCCTGACTATTTGTGATAGATATATTTTCATTGAATCCATCCTTTACAATAGCATCAGGTTTTACTTGCTTTACTTTTTTTGCATCTTTCCCGCTGTCAGCTTTGTTGATGGAATACCGCATACTTAAAACTTGTTCTAAAATCCCTGCCCTATTTAGGTCGAGCTCCTTCAATTTATACTCTGGCTTTTGAACGATTACAAAAGTCAATTCACTGGAATCGGAACGAATGGGAACAGAAATTTTGAAGTTTCTGGAGGTGTTAGGTTTCGCATCAAAGAAAAATTTATTTACTTCCTGCCCCTTATTTTCAGCTTTGAAATTTACTTGTTTATAATCTTCAAAAATAAGTAAAGCATACTTTCTGTACTCATCAATGTCATTGTCTACTGAGGCAATAACTGTCACTTCATTGTTTTTACTATTAAGTGCACTTCCTTCATCGATAAGTTTACCATTCAAATCTTTCAAACCATACCCAACCGAACCATACTCAGCCGCATTCGTTTCTTTGCTTTCTTTTTCAATATCATCATTATTAGACGTGCTTAATCTTAATTCTTTAGGTGGAGATGAAGCATAAAACCAGTAAAAAACCCCAAGCAATATCAAGACAGATAATGCAGCTATGTAGTATTTTTTCATAAAACCAATCTTCCCCTAATTAAAAGAGATATGCAATGAGCATATCTCTTCATTATTTTTCTACTACCAATTACCAATAGGCCTTTGTTTGACCATTAACAGTTTTATACCCTTTAAAAGTATGAGTCCCAATAGCAAAATCATTCCTGAAGTATATTTAATCGTTCAATGTTTTAACTCCAATATAGTCCGTCTTTGTAGAACTTGCCGATTTAGTTTGAATAAAGAACCATCACCATTAAAGGTTTTAGCTCGTGCGTAAATATAGTCCTATATCTTATCAGAAGATGATTTAGCGACTGCATAATTAGTCGATAAAATTGGGTTGTATGTACTTAAACTCATAAGAACTTTATTCTTTGCTAGGATGGTACTACCTGTACCATCTGGTTCTTGAGTAAATGATGTTTCTTGTGAATTTACCAGACCTTCAGTTTCAGCTACACTTGCCCCCGTAGCAGAACCTAGTATTGATAAACCTCATGCTGTAATAATGACCTTTTCAACTTCAATATAATAGCCTCCCCTCCGTTTAATATTTTACTATATAAGTAAATAAAATTAAATTTTACCAATGGTTAATTTTAGTGAAATAACATCCTTGGATACAAATTAATCCTTTAATTCATAAAGCAAACAGACAAGGAATTGAAGTTAATCAGATGTGGAGAGACTAAGTTGCCACCACACATAATAAACCAAATAAATACCTAACCATGTAATCTCCTCTTAAACTCGTTATTTACAACATAAGTTGTAAATAAGATAAGCCTTTAAATTTATGAAACAACTCACCACCCCGTACCTCCTTCATAATCTGTAACTAGGCACATTTATGAGGGGGACGAATCATGGAGATGGAATTAACGGCACTCCATTGGATTTATGTTGTATTTATTGCATTGATAATCGGGTTTATGGTAAAACGTCGTGATACTACCCTCATCTGCATAATTGGTATTTTCCTTTTGGCTTTAGTGGCTACAGGCAGTTTAGCCTCTTCCATAAGCGGGATATTCAACAGCTTCATTTTCGCAATCACGGAATTAATGTCCACGATATTAATCATTTCCATCATCGTTGCCATGAGTACGGTTTTGACGAAGTCGGGCATTAATGATGTCATGATTGCACCATTTGCGAAATTCATTAAGAACCCTACACTCGCCTTTTGGGTAATTGGAATCGTCATGATGGTGATATCCTGGTTTTTCTGGCCATCACCTGCCGTTGCCTTACTTGGTGCAGTCCTGCTCCCAGTTGCCTTACGGGCTGGCTTACCTGCACTCGGCGTGGCGATGGCGATGAACCTTTTTGGTCACGGAATCGCATTATCAGGGGATTTCATCATTCAGGCTGCTCCTAAACTAACCGGTGATGCGGCTTCGATACCAGTCGGTGATGTCATTGCTGCGAGCATCCCCCTTGTCATTACGATGGGGGTCGTCACTACCCTCTCCGCCTTTATCCTTTTAAAGCGGGATATGAAGCTTGGAAGAATCAAGGCGGATAATGAGGGATTTGTCCAAGATCAAACAATCAGTGAAAATCTGCTTACACTGGGACAAAAGAAGTTTTTTGCCGTCTTCATTCCGATCGCCTTTCTGTTGGATGTTGTGGCATTGTCGATTTTGAAGTTGCAAGGCGGAGATGCCACCGCGTTGGTTGGCGGGACAGCGGTTTTCATTTTGCTGATTTTATCCCTTGTCGCACATAAGCAGCAAGGGCTTGAAAAATCAACGGCCTATTTGATCCAGGGTTTTCAATTTGGCTTCAAAGTATTCGGACCCGTCATTCCGATCGCCGCGTTCTTCTATTTAGGTGATTCTGGATTCAATCAGATCATCGGTGACTACTTACCGAAAACATCCCTCGGCATCGTCAATGACCTCGGTGCCGCATTGGCGGCCTCCGTTCCTTTAACGAAAGAAATAGCCGCCGTCACATTAACCGGCATCGGTGCCATCACCGGCTTGGATGGATCGGGCTTCTCAGGCATTTCTTTAGCGGGATCTGTCGCTAAACTCTTTGGCACGGCAATCGGAGGAGGAACCGCCACCTTGACTGCACTCGGGCAAATAACAGCGATTTGGGTTGGCGGAGGTACCCTCATTCCATGGGCACTGATTCCGGCAGCTGCCATATGTAATGTCAGTCCCTTTGAACTTGCCCGCCGGAATCTGATTCCGGTAACCATTGGTTTAGCAGTGACTACAATAGTAGCAATGTTTCTCATTTAATCGAATTGCGCCGATTTGTGTGGACTCCTAAAAGGAGGTTCGATTGTTTTTTACTTTTTTATAAGGATGGACCCATCATTGATTGAAGAAATTAGCACATTCCTGCCGAATAACTGGCTAGCCGGGACCCCACAGGCGCTTCCGTCGAGGAAGCTTAGCAGACAGTCGGCCGTATGGGAGTGGATTTCTGAAAGCAACTGGAGCTTTTTAAATTTGTCTACAGTAAAAAGGACTGAAATAATTCAGTCCTTTTTAGATGAAGATTGGGTTTCATTGGTATCCAAACGGATGCTTACATTAGAGCAAGTTTTGGTCAGTCCGCTCTCTTAAATCAAGACTCCACAACGACTATTGAGTACATACTCTTGAATGATTTTTAAAACGATATCCTGGTTTTGCTTTATATAGAAATGATCACCCTTTAATATATGCAAGCCTTCAATATGTTCAATGTATTCATTCCAGCTTTCGATACTTTCCTTCGTCACGGTATCATTCGATCCCAATAGCAAAACGGCTTTGTTTCCCACCTTTTTCTCGCGTTTTTTTTCATGGTGGTAGTTGGCTAATACATTCAAGTCCGACTGGATTATCGGAAGGAATATATTCATGAAATCTTCCGTTTCCAGGAGTTCCTTGTTTGTTCCCCCGATTTTTTCAAGCGATTGTTTTAAATGTTTTGTATTTGAACAATCTATTTGATCTACTTTATATTCTGGGGATGACTTACTTGAAATGAATAAATGTTCAACTTTATTATCATCTCTCTCTTCTAATTTTGCCGCAATTTCATAGGCTACGATCGCACCCATGCTATGTCCAAACAAAGAGATGTTTTCCAGTGAATTCATTTGATGTTTCGTTTCCATTTCCTTCAATAATATATCCGTTAAATCCGTCATATGTTCACATAATGGTTCACTATATTTACTGCCATGTCCAGGGTATTCCAGCGGGATTACCTCTATCACATCATCATCAAATTTCCATTCTCTATAAAAAGATGCACTTCCCCCAGCATAAGGGAAACAAAAAAGTGTTTTCTTCAGTCCTTCCATCCCCCTTCTCTTACGATCCATTATTTCAACATGTACTTCATAAAGCTTTCAACATACCTTGAATCGATTTCCGGCATTTTCATTGATAGCAGTTCCATTTCCTTCTTGGTTTTTCCTTGCAGGATTTCCGACTCTTTTAATTTTGTTGATTCATCTATTAACTGGGACAAAGCACTTAATGAATGAATCTCGTTAGATTGTGTCTTTTCTTTTAAAGATTGTAACCATTCTTCCAACCCCATATTGGAGTAAGGTATTTCATTTTTTTCGAAGAAGGAGGTCACGAATTCACTTGAAACTCTCTGATCATTGAACATATGATAGATTCCGAGCTTCTGATTCTCTTTCAATCTTGATATTTTGTAAATAAACTCACTTACAAAATCGACTGGCATCAATTCAAAATGAATTTCCTCTTTAAATGGCAATATCCTTTGTTCAATAAATGATTCAAAAACCTTGTACAACATATCCTTCTCGTTCCAAACCCCATTTGAATTAGATGAAATCCTGCCTAACCGGAAAATATCGATTGTCAGTCCGAGTTCCCTTGCTTGAAGAAGCAATTTCTCGGCAACCCATTTGGACTGGCTGTATCCGATCATTAAATCAGGGGAATAAACCAATTCGTCTTCCTCGTCCCATTTCCTTTCTCCGGTCAAGACAGAAAGCGTTGATGCATAATAAATGTTTTTACGATTGCATGATGAAGCAAACTTAATGACTTCCACTACACCATCCACATTCGATATTTTTGATTTGCTATACGGCTCGAAGAAATTCGTTTCAGCACCGACATGATACACATGAGAGACATCATTGCTTAATTTCTCATATGTCACATCATCCAGACCGAAATGATGTTTACTAAGATCCCCTTCAATGACAACGATTCTACTTACGAATTCATCCTGCCAAAGACCATATTTCATTAAAGTATCTTTCAATCTATTTCTCGAAGGAAATCTAACCAAACAATAGATTTTGACATCTTCCAATTCCAGTAATAATTTGTTTAATAGGTGTGCTCCCAAAAAACCTGTTCCACCTGTAATCATCATATTTTTTTCAATTTGAACGGGTTTAGCGGATATTTCCCTTATTTTCTCCATCAATTCTCGATCGAGCACGGAATCCTTCTCCATCACTGCTTCCATGCTGCAAGAATAATCGACTTCAAGTGCTTCAACGAATTTATTCACTGTATTATTTTCCAATAAGATTTGTAAAGTGGCTTCAGGAAGTACCGTTTCCTTCATTACATAGACCAGTTTGGTAGCTAAAATGGAATGGCCTCCATGTTCAAAGAAGTTGTCGTCCAATCCTAGACTTTGATTTCCCAATACATTTCTCCAAATCTCCAATACTTCTTTTTTCTTTCCAGTTTCCTGATTGGCTAAGGAAGTTTTATTTTGCCCGATCTCCATTTCCAATAATTTCTCTTTATCGACTTTACCGTTGGCATTAAGCGGGAAATCATCCACTCTGACAAAAAAGTGGGGAATCATATATTTCGGCAATTCATTGTTCAGATAATCTTTAATATCCTTTTCAGCGTTTTCCGCTTTTTCATCTTCATGTTTGTAATAAGCGATCACATAATTTTCATCATTGATGTTTTTAACAGCAACGACTGAACTTTCAATCTTCATGTATTGATCAAGCTTGTCTTGAATTTCATTCAGTTCAATTCTAAAACCGCGAATTTTCACTTGACTGTCTTTCCGACCTTTATACAGGATCTCACCATTTCGTAACCGGATGCCATGATCACCTGTTTTATACCACTTCGTCTGATTCAAATCATCCTTGATCAACGCTTGATCCGTTAATTGCGGCTGATTTAAATAGCCTCTCATGACCCCTTGACCGCCAATGTAGATTTCGCCTATTTCCCCATCTGCTACCTCGACTAGTCCTTCAGATAGAATCTTGATTTCTACATTGCTCAATGGTTTTCCAATGGGAATAACATCTGCATCTTTTTCTTCGACCTCATGACATATGGCAAAAGTGGTGCATTCAGTTGGTCCATACCCATTAATCAAGGAGAAGTGACCGATTGTTTGCTTCAATCTCCTCACATGGGAAACCGAGATTTTATCTCCGCCAACCACAATTTTCTTTAATCCTTCAAAAATCATAGGATCCTCATCTACCATTGCATTGAAAAGACCTGTCGTAAAAAAGGCTACATCCACCTTTCCAATGGATATCGCTTCTTTCCAATCATCAAAAGAAGTGAACTCATTCGGCATCAGGAATAAAGTCGCTCCATTCAATAAAGCTCCCCATATCTCAAAGGTTGCGGCGTCAAAGCATGGGTTGGAAAATTGGGCCACTCTATTATTTTCATTAATTTCTAGTATTTCAGAGTTCAATACTAAATTGACTACACTTTTATGCTCTATCATTACACCTTTTGGCTTTCCAGTCGTACCTGATGTATAGATGACATATGCGAGACCATTCTCCGAGGAACGGTTAACGGGGATATGGCAGTCCCTGCTTAGTTCATTCATCTCAAATGGAATTGGTTCAATATCCAATTCCATTAGCTTTCCTTCTTGACCTTTAAACGATAAGAAGAACTTCATATCCGTATCTGCAAGCATATATTCCAATCTTTTTAATGGGTACTTTTCGTCGATTGGAACATAGCAACAGCCTGACTTTATTATGGCAAGCATCCCTATGATCAGTTCAATGGACCTTTTGCTTGGAATGCCGATCATTGTTTCTTCTTGAATCCCCAGATCAATGATCCTTTTGGCAAGCTTATCTGAAAGCATGTCTAGTTCTTTATAAGTAATTTGACGTTCATTTTCGCAAAGTGCCGCTTTTGATTGATTATCCTCCACGATTTTTTTAAAAGCTTCAGTTATTGACATCAATTTATTCGTCGTCATCGATTTACTTATCATCGGGCCCCAACTTTCAAGTGATTTATTAATTTCTTAATAGATGGCAGTGTTTCATTTTCTGTTAGTTTTAAGAATATTTCCTGCATGGAATCCATAAAACGTAAAATTTCATTTTCGGAGAATTTACTGTCTTTATAAATGATCTTATAATGCAGCTTGGTTTGCACTACAGCCGCAGAGAACGTAAGATCAAAATTGGTCGATTCACTTCCGACTGAATTTTCGATCATGATTCGCGAATCCTCTGCCGATTCTGTGCTCGGATAATTTTCGAATACAAATATATGTTGGAATAATTCCTTATCCCAAGGAATTTCAGCGTATCGCTTTATATCCGTAAGTGCACTGAACTCATACTCTCTCATTTGTAATTGCTTGTTTTGAATCGCAGTAAGATAGGATTGCAAATCATCATCCCAATCGATTTTCAACGAGAATGGCAGAGTATTGATCAATAAGCCTACAGCTGTTTCAATATGCGGAATGCTGAGGTTCCTTCCCGAGCTTGTCACCCCATAGCATACTGAGTCGCTCTCACTTAGGCACGATAGAACGATGCTCCAAACTCCTTGAACAACGGTATTGATCGTCTTTCTATGCCGCTTGGATAATTCTATTAATCTATCGGTAAGCTCTTCAGGCAGGCTATATTCAATAACTTTATCCGCTGTAAAAGCTTCCTTATCCGTTTTCTTACCTATTAGTGCTTTTACTTGTTCAAAATCCCTTAATTCTTCATTCCAAAAAGCTGCTTCATCCTGTTTATTCATATTCCTGACATGATTCATGACTTGCTTATAGGCAATCTTATGTTCATCACTGTCTTTTACCATATTGGATGGGTTTCGATAATTATCCAAAAAATGATTAATGACGATTTGCAGGCTCCAGCCATCCATTAAAGCATGATGATGTGTCCATATGAATTTATAGCGATGATCCGATAGCTGGATCAAGGTGATGTTCATGAGCGGACCATTCTCTAAATCCATTTGTCTGTTTTTGCTATGCTCTAAAAGATTTTCTATCTTGGATGCCGATTCGTCCTCACTAAACGTCGTTAGATCCACATGATTAAACACATAATAAATGTCATTTAGGATGATTTGGTAACGGTCCCCCAATTGATTGCGCCTGAAAACGGATCTAAGAACGTCGTATTTTCTACAGGTTTCATTCCATGCTTCTTCCAATTTGTCCAAGTCCAGATCACCTAATAAATCAATGGATAGCTGTGAAATATATTCAGGACTTTGAGTTACTTCACTATGGAATAACATGCCTTCTTGAAGTGATGTCACTGGGTAAATCTCTTCAATGTTATTAAACTTATTAATGAAATGGGTAATCGTACTTCCATCGACTATCTTCTCAGCTTGAAAATCCGTTTCGACAATGGAGTCATTCAAATCTGCGCTTCCACTTAAAATATTGTTTAAGTGTACTTCAACTTCTTTACATATCATTTGGTAGTTTTCATTGTTGCTATCGCCAATAATATTCAGCATGAGCCTATTGTTTACTATGCTGGCAACAAAATTGAGCTTATATGGAAATGTATAGTTCAAATCGATATTGCTGCTATTGGTTTGTTCCATATCACCAGTGTTATTAAATTGACCTAGATAGTTGTAACTCACAAGGCTGTCTGGATAGTTATGATTCCTAGTGGAAATATACTTTAGGATTCCAAAGTCAAACCCTTTGTTTGGCACACTTCTTAATCTGTTTTTTGTATTTCTCAAGGTTGAGCCCAAAGACGGCATTCCTTTAATCCTTACTGGATAAATGGAGGTGAACCACCCTACTGTCCTTGATAGATCAATATCATCTTCAATATCCTCTCTGCCATGACCTTCTAAATCGAGCCAAAATTCATCAATTCCCATTATATTGGAAACTGAATGGGCAATAACGGATAATAAAACCTCATCAATCGTCGTTTTATGTTTTCTTAAAGTGTTTTTAATGAGGTTTTGTGTTTGGTCCTCATCCACTTGTATTTTGTACATGTTTTCAAAATCACATGTTTCTCCTAAGCTATGCTTCAGCGGAGAAACTGGAATATTCATTTCCTTTTCCCAATATTGAACGGCATCTTCCGGTAGGCCAGTGTTCTGATACTCGTTCAGTTTCTCGGACCATTGTTTATAAGAAGTCGTTTTTAAAGGCAGTGATGGTTCTTGTCCATTCTTTATCTGTTGATAGCATCTTTCGAAATGATCAAGAAGTATCCTCCACGAAACACCATCAACCACAAGGTGATGAATCACCCAAAAAATCCTTACGTTCTTTTGATCCCTGAATAGAAGGAACTTCATCATGGGGCCATTGTGTATGTTTAAACTTTGTTGGGCGTTTTCTTCCAGCTCCTTAATTACTTTCAGACTATTTTCATCTTTAAAACTGGAAACTTGATACTCATGAAAACCGCATGCCGTATCAGCATTTGATATATTGCCAATATAAGAATCACCATGTTTTTCAAATAATGTCCTTAATATGTCGTGCTGATCAATTAATTTCATGATGATTTGTTTATATTGTTCGGTCGCCAATGCATGATCCTTCATCAAAACTACTGACTGATTCCAATGATGGATATTGTCATGATTTTCATTAAAAAACCAAGATTGAATAGGCGTCAACGGTACATAACCTGATATTTTTTCTTGGACCACTTGTTTTTGTTCCAGCTCATTTACGACATTCCCTAGCTCACGGACCGTTTGGTATTCAAATATATCCTTAGGCGTTATAAATAGATCTTTTTCTTTTGCAGCCGAGCATATTTGAATGCTGATGATTGAATCACCGCCACATTCAAAGAAGTTATCTTCCGGTCCTATAGCGGGATCGTTTAATACATCTCTCCATATTGTCAGAAGCTCTGTTTCAGTTTTGGACAGCTCTTGCACATCCGGCACTTTTTTCTTCCTCTCATCCAACTGTTCCGTCCATTTCGGCAGGGATTTCCGATCAACTTTTCCATTCGGCGTCAAAGGGAATTTATCCAGTTGCATAAAATGAGCAGGAATCATGAAAGCAGGCAGTGTTTCTTTCAGTCTTCTTCTGATTGAATCCACCGAAACCTCATCATCCACCGTATAATAAGCAATTAGCCTTTTATTCTCAAATCCATCTTCCATTGCCGTTACATAACTATCTTTGATTTCTGCTAGTTTTCGTAATGAAACATTAACCTCCGATAGTTCAACACGGTATCCTCTTATTTTCACTTGGTCGTCCGCTCTGCCTATATAAACTAATTCCCCAGCTTTGTTATGCTTAACTAAATCCCCGGTTCTGTATACTTTTTCAGCAGGGTTGAATGGATTGGATATGAATCTTTCATTTGTCAGGCTCTCATTATTCAGATATCCCCTCGCTAACCCAATTCCTCCGACATAAAGTTCACCAACCGCTCCTGCCGGCACTAGTTTCCGGTTTTCATCCAGCACAAGTGCAACCGTGTTAGTCAGTGGCCTCCCAATTGAAACAACGAATTCATCTGTAGCATCCTCATTCGGGGGAAACATTTTAAAACTTGTACACACCGAATATTCAGTAGGCCCGTAGCCATTGAAAAACGATATATGCTTAAACTTTGAAACGAGTTCGACTGGACATTCAGAACCTGCAGATCCCAACACTTTAATCGTGCTCAATTCATTGATTGGCAGTTCCTTCAACACAGCAGGCGGTAAAATGATATGAGAAATTCCTTCACGCTTAATTTGTTCAACAAGTTTACTCAAGTCAAATTGATTTTCTTTATCTACGCTTATATGCAGCTCGGCACCGAACAATAGTGTGCTGAAAATCTCTATGACGGATGAATCAAAATTAAACGTAGCGAATTGCAGCACTTTAGCTGATGTATCTAAACACATCATTTTATTTTGGTTATGAACCAAGTTAATGATTCCTCTATGTTCCAACATGACTCCTTTTGGCCTGCCTGTCGTTCCAGAGGTATAAATGACATAGGCTAAGTCCCGCTGATCCGCAATGTGAAGATTCTCTGTTATTGACAAATCCGATTCATTTTCAATATCTTCAAAATATATTATTTTGGATGGGTCAATCAAACCATTCTTTCCGAGTTCTTTGTGACTCAAGCAATAGGAAATGGACGAATCTTCAACCATGTAGCTTAATCGTTCATTAGGATAATGAGGATCCAATGGAATATACGCAGCACCTGCTTTAATTACTGCCAACATCCCCGTCACCATATCAATTGATCGATTCACATAAATTCCGACTCTTTCTTCTTTAGAAATCCCTTTGCTTAGTAAATAGTGTGAAAGCCGATTGCTCTTATCATTCAATTCGCGATATGTAATGGTTTTGGAACCATCAACAATGGCTACCTTTTCAGGAAATCGCTCAACAATTTTATGGAAGGCTTGTGGGATTGTGTCATTGATCCCCTCAAAGCGAATGGTTTCTCCCTGCCATTCTTCCAATAATACTTTCTCCTGCTTCTTACTCACGACGGATACCTTGTCAATGGATTGTTCAGGCTGATAAGTAATCTTCCTGATCCACTCCAGGAAATTTTCAGCTAATGATTGAATGGTTTGTTCATTGAAGATCCCTGAATTATACTCAAAGGCGAATAATAGCTTATCTTCATATTCTTCTGCAGCTAAACTCAAATCGAATTTTGCTGCCTTTGATTTTATTACTTCAGGCGTTATCTTTATGTATTCACTTTCCAATGCAGCTTTGGCATTATTTTGTAAAATGAAGACGGTTTGAAATAAAGAAGTGCTTGCTAAATTTCTTTCAGGGTTAATGACTTCAACGATCTTCTCCAATGTCATTTGCTGATGATCATAGATGTCGATGATATGGCCTGTATTTCTTTGAAGTATCTCTTCAAATGTTTCCTCATGTCCCAGCTTTAATCTAAAGGGCAGCGTATTGACAAAATAACCTATCGATTTTTCTGTCCCTTCAATCATTCTATTCGCCAAAGGACTACCAACGATGATATCGTTTTGACCTGTATATTTTGCTAGGAAAGACTGGTACATCGTTAGCAGTGTCATGAATAATGTCGAGTTTTTTTCCAGGGAGATCCGCTTTAAACCCTGGAGCTCTTCCCTTGATAGTTCCACTATAAAACTACTGCCATCATTGCGATTTTCTTTTGTACGAACCGTATCTAAAGGAAGCTCCAATTTAGGTAAATCCCCAGATAAGTTTGTTTCCCAAAATTGCGATTCTTCTTTCATGTTATTTTCCAGCCAGTTTTTCTGCTCTAATGCAAAATCCTTATATTGTTTAAAGTCATTTCCAAGGATAAGTTCCTTTTCATTCACTTCACTGTCATAAAACGATAACCATTCATCTAAAAATATACTCACTGACCATCCGTCAAAAACGAAATGGTGGAGATTCACAAATAAAACAAAATCCTTTTCACTCAATTTAACAAGTTTCACTGTCAGGAGAGGACCTTTTTCAATTTCAAAGATTTCCGATTGGACATCGTCTTCAATTTGCAGCATACGAGTCTTTTGCTGTTCGGGCTTTAACGCAGAGAGATCGATTTCATCTATTTTTATGTACAAATCTTCCCTGATTTCCTGATAGCCTTTACCGGCTTTTTCACGGACGGTGGTCCTCAAAATCTCATGTCTAGTAACGACATGATTTAAGGCTTTTTCCAGCATTGAAGTATCCACTCTTCCAGTAATTTTATATTTCTGAGGGATATTATAATTGGCTGTCTTACCGTTGAGTTTTTCGTTGAACCATAAAGCCTCTTGGTTACTGGATAAAACATGATTTTCTTGTTGCGCTTCTATGTGCTCTTTGTCATGATCTGAAATTTCATTAATGATGAAGTCTGTCAACGAATCGATTGTTGAATTTTGAAAAATATTTTTCAAAGTTAGAATTTGATTGTATTCTTTGTTTAATTTGGTCAATAACTTCATGGCTAAAATCGAGTGTCCGCCCATTTCAAAAAAATCTGCATCTTTATCGATTTGACTTGTTGATAAGACTTCCAAAAATGTCTTTTCCACGAAAGATGAAACGACCTGCGTTTCATTTCTTGGAGGTGTACTCATTTCCGGAAAGATCTTATGATTTAGCATTTTCAATGTAGGATTTTCAAACAAATCAGCTAATTTCATATTCGCATCAAGTCTTTTATTTATTTTAGACACCATTTTCATGGCTGTTATCGAATGCCCGCCCAATTGAAAGAAATCAGAATCACCATTAATATCGCTGTTCAAGAAAAACTCTTGCCAAACTTCTTTAAGTCCTTGATTAACGGATGTGGATGTGATCGAATGGGCATCCGTTGCTTGATCGTCTTTACTCACATTATTTTTTAGTTTTGAAAAGTCAATATCCACATATATTTCATCAATTTGCTGAGCTTCAGTAATTTGATGGGCAATCTGCATGAAGGCTGATTGGATATCATATACTAGCGAACGCTGTAAGTAGCAGGTATTAAAGTACAATTTGCATGTAATCGTTTCTTTATTATCCTGGGCTTGTAACGATAACGGAAAGCTATGTGACTCTTTTCCGCCTTCGACCTCCCAGTTAATGCTAAAGCCTTCATCTTTCGCTTCCGGATAATTTTCATAAACAAATAAAGTTTCGAAAATCGGATCTTCCTTCTTTAATTTCGTATGCCGTTTGATATCCACTAAAGAAATTTGGGAGTAATCCAGCATATTATTCAATGTTTCCTGGAATCGTTTCAGTAAATCGGTAACGCTGTCTGTATCGTTTATTTCAGCTATCATAGGAATCGTATTAATGAGCATCCCAACGATTTCTTCCGATTTGAATAAGTTGTTCGACCTGCCAGAGCTAACGATTCCAAAGACGATTCGATTTTGATTGGACATTTCCTTTAGGACGATTGACCAAATTAACTGCAGTAATACATTAAGCGTTACATGGTTTTTAGCGGCAAATTCTCTTAAAAGCTTACTTTGTGTTTTATCCAGCTCCCAGAAGAGATCATTGTCCTGGTGGTTTTCCTTCACATGTTTCATGATGGGAAATGTGATCGTCGGCTGCTCAATATCCTTTGCAAGCTCTTTCCAAAAACGATTTATATCTTCCGCATCTGTTTTATTCATATACCGGATAAAATCTCCATATTGCTTTGGCTTTTCAATAAGTCCTTTGGAGTCTTTTCCTACAATTCGGCTGTAAATAACAAAGAGTTCATCGATGACTATGCTGGTACTCCAGCCATCCAAAATTATATGGTGATGAGTCCAAATCAAGATAAACTGATTTTCTTCAATTTTCACTAATTGGAGTCTCATCAAATTGGAGTTATTAACATCCATCTCCTGGGATTCGGAAGTCACTCTTTTAATTTCCATTAATTGTTCATGTTCACTCAACTCTGTCAAATCGATCATTTCTGGTTGATAATCCATTGTATTGAAGACAACCTGAACATTATTTTCAATATTTTTAGAGATGACCTTCATTCTTAATGCTTCATGTCGTTCTACAACCTGACTCCACGCCTCGAACAATGCATCTACTTCAAGAGCGCCCGTTATCCTGATTCGCATTTGAGAAATGTAAAGGTTCTCTGTTGAATTGTTCATTTCCAGTTCATAAAGGATTCCTTCTTGAAGCGGAGTTAATGAGTAGATATTCTGAATAGATTTCTCCAATTTTGCGCCTCCCGATTCCATTATCTTCGTGTCATCCATACCCGCTGACTACAATCATTCTATTAAACCAGTAATCACCTTATTTATTAGAATTCAATATATGAAACAAATCTTCCTCAGTGAGCATTGCATCCGGGAAATCACTTTCTATTAAAGAACCTTGGTCAAATTCAGTTCCCTTGATTTCCATGACAGCATCACCAATAGCTTCCATTATTAGATTCATCTTTTCTTCGGCTAATTTTGAAATTATTTTTATGATTAGTTTTCCATCCTGGATAAATGACAGGAAATGCAGTTTTGGTTTATTTTCAAATTCACCAAAGTCCCTGCTATTGGATGATTCAAATTGAGAATCCAATCTTCCTAAGTAATTAAAAGTAACGTAGATATCCGGCTCCTGAATGACCCCAGGTCGTAAATACTTGATGACGCCATAATCAAAACCTTTATTTGGGATTTCCCTTATAGCATTCTTCGTGTTTTTTAAAGTATCGTCAAACGTCCCATCTGAATGCAGCAATATTGGATACATCGCAGTAAACCAGCCAACGGTCCTAGTAACATCGATTGTTTCATCCACCATTTCCCTGCCATGCCCTTCTGCTTCCAACCAGAAGTTCTTCACTTCAAAAGATTGTTTCAAACCCTTTGCGATTAATGTCAACAATACTTCTTCCACAGTCGCTTTCGATTGCCTTGATAATTCCTGGATCAAGAATTCAGTTTCTTCCTCACTGAATGATTTCTCCATCGTTCTTTCTTCTTTAGCTATAAAGTCTTCCGCTATCTTAAAATCCGTTATTTCACTTTTTGTTTTTTGTTCCCAATAACGGAGTGTTTCAGGGTCCATCAACGATTCATTGTATTTCTTCAAGAAGTTTGACCAGTCTTTGAATGATGACGTTTTATGAGCAAGCCTTCCTGTTTGATTGTTTAATGCGAGATCATGGAGGGTATTGAAATCCTCAAGTAAAATCCTCCAGGAAACGGCATCAATCAATAAATGGTGGATTACCCAAAAGAAGCGATACTTGTTCTGCTGTTCTTTTAAAACAAGCATTTTCATGATCGGTCCATTACTTATGTCCAATGAACCTTGAGCCTTACTTTCCCATTCATCTCTCACCCTTATTCGCGTTTCCTCATCCAAATGATGTATATCCTTATAGACTAACTCCCATGTTTTGTTTTCAGAGTTTATATTCCCGATATATTTATCGTCACGTTTTTCAAATAGGGTTAACAATCCATCATGATGTTCCACGATATGTGATAGATTTTTTTCAATGTCCTCCAATTGAGCACAGGAATCTTTACTAAAAGCAATGGACTGGTTCCAATGATTGATGGAAGCAGTGTGCTCCGCAAAGAACCATTCTTGGATGGGGGTCAGTTCCACATTCCCTCTAGTGGCTATAGGTTGAATCATTACCTTGTTTTCAGTTTTCGCTATCGCAGCCAGCTCTGCTACCGTTTGATTTTCAAAAATTGATTTTGGACTGATGATTATACTTTCCTGCCTTGCTAGTGAACATATTTGAATGCTCTGAATGGAATCGCCGCCAAGCTCAAAAAAGTTATCCCGGATACTGATGTCATCCAACCCTAAGACACTTTTGAATATTTGAAGAAGCACTTTCTCATTGAACGTCTCAGGTTCTTCCAATGTATTGCTTCTGGTTACGGGTACCGGAAGAAGTGCTGAATCAATTTTCCCATTTGCATTTAACGGAAATTTGTCCACTTGCATAAAGAATGAAGGAATCATGTAGCTTGGTAATCTCTCTTTTAAAAATGCTTTTAAGTGATCGTACTCAACTTGTTGTTTGGATGTGAAATAAGCGATTATTTGTTTATTTAAGTTTGGCTGAACCTGAACCTTAATGAATGAGTTACTTACTTGCGGATACGCATTGAGGTTGACCGAAATCTCATCCACTTCGACACGGAAACCTCTGATTTTCACTTGATTATCTTTACGCCCCAGAAAAATCAACTCACCATCGCTCGTGAATTTTGCAAGGTCACCGCTGCGATACAAACGCTTTCCAGCTTTAAAAGGATGTTCAATGAACTTTTCTTTTGTTAAATCATCATTATTCACATATCCAACAGCTAACCCTTCACCACCAATATATATTTCCCCTGCAGCACCGATTGGTACGAGTCTTTGATCAGGACTCAATAAATAAACGTCAGTATTCAGGATGGGTTTGCCTATCGAGACTTTATTATTGGTAGTCCCTTTGTTTTCATACGCTTTAAACATTTCAATCGTGGTCCATACTGAATATTCCGTTGGACCGTAGGCATTATAGAAATTTATACTTTGATAGCGACCCAGCAAGGTTAATGGACATTCAGACCCGGCTGAACCGACAAATTTCACATGGGAGCCCTCTATATTGAGCTCTTGCAATACTGCTGGCGGCAAAACTAGATGCGTTAACTTTTCACTTTTGATTTGATTTTCCAATGCGAATAAATCAAACATTTCCTCCTTATTATTCCCGATATGCAGCTCTGCACCATTTAATAAGCTTCCAAAAATCTCATATATAGAAGCGTCAAAATTAAAAGTGGCAAATTGTAATACCTTTGAGGTCTCATCAAGTTGTAAGTACTTGTTTTGGCTTATTATTAAATTCACTACGCCTCTATGGGATAACATGACACCTTTTGGTTTTCCTGTCGTTCCCGAAGTATAGATTATGTAAGCTAGATCGGAAGGTGCAATAGATTCGTTACAGCACTTGGTAGCCACGTAATGTACGGATTCAAGATCAATCACCTTAGCTATTTTTTTAATGGCAGGAGCCTCAATTTGATTCGTAATGCATATATCCATTTTCGAATCATTGATGATATATTCCAATCTTTCAGCTGGCATCATAGGATCAAGCGGAACGTATGCACACCCGGCTTTAATGATTCCCAACATGCCGATTACCATATCAATCGATCTGTTTACATGCAGGCCTACCTTATTAGAACCGTTTTCGGTATGATTTCTGACCAATTTCGCAATCACATTCGATCTTTGATCTAATTCCGAATAAGTAATGGCCTGACCATTATCAGCAACGGCTAATTTGTTTGAATGCTTCTTGACGATTCTTTTGAATATGGAGGTGATCGTCTCATTTTGATGCGCATCCGAAACCTCACCTTGCCACTCAAATAACAATTGATTCATTTGATTGTCATCTAAATACTCCAAATGACAGATAGGTTTATCCGCATTTCTGCAAATTTGGAATAACCATTTTTCGAAACTCAGCATGAGTCTTTCAATTGTTTCCCGCCTGAAAAGTTCATCGGAATACTCGAATTGCAGGATTAAATCATGAGAACCCTTCACCTTTATAGTCAGGTCATAATTTGAATAAGGAATTTCGAATTTGTCTTGTTCAAGAGTGAAGAATGCGTTGCTAAAGTTCCCATCAAAGCTTTCTTCCATTGCCAAAGCTGTTTGGAACAATGGGGAATGGCTGAGATCCCTGTCTGGATTAATGATTTCAACTATTTTTTCAAATGGAAAAGCCTGATGTTCCAATACATCCAAAATCACTTTACGATTCCGGTTCAATATTTCATGAAATGATTCTGATGGATCAACGGTCAGCTTCAATGGCAGCGTATTGACAAAGCATCCAACTGTCCGGGCAAATTCTTCTTGGCCACGGTTTGCCACGGTACTCCCGACAATGATTTGATTCTTCCCGGTATACCGACTTAAAAACACTTGATAGGCAGTCATCATAAAAGCATATAAAGTCGTACCATTCTCCTTTAAAACCCTGTCAATCAATAAACGAAGTTCATTCGTTATGGCCATTTCCAGTCTTTCGCCTGAGTAAGAAGGTGATTTTGGACGTTGAAAGTCAAACGGAAGTTCTAATGCTTCTTCCTCTTGATCTAAATAACTTTCCCAAAACCTCCTTTGGCTTGGCATACTTTCCTTGACCCACTCCTTATGCCAGACAGCATAATCTAAATATTGCATGTCCAGAGGGGGAATATCCCCAACCCTGCCTGTTTGAATTCTTTCATAAATCTCCAATAACTCTTCGAAAAAGGTGACAAACGATACTCCATCAAAAATGATATGGTGAAAATTGCATACCAAATAATGTTTTTCTTCATCAACTCGAAATAGTTTCATATTAAATAAATGATCATTTTCCAGGTCGAAGCATCTTTCCATTTCTTCAGTAAGATGGGAGGTGACCATTATATCGCTGACTTCTGGATCTAATCCCCGACAGTCTTCATAGGCAATCATGTTTCGGCTTTTTTTTGATAAGAATTGAAGGATTTGATGTTCTTCCCCTTTGAAATTAGTTCGCAAAGTTTCATGGCGTTCAATCATGAAATCTAATGCCTGTTGCAGGTCATCAATGTCCACAACGCCATTTAAAATGAACTTAAATGGCATATTATAGAGCATTTCCCTTTCACCCAGGCTGTCGAACAGATACATTCTATCTTGATTATGAGAAAGCATTCCTTCACTTTTCCCACGTTTATAAGGCTTATTTACCTCGTCTTCCCTCATGTCGAGGAGCATGTCCAGAAAACTTGCCAGTTTTTCTATATTCCATTGACTTGAAATGATTTCCGGTGTTAATTGAATACCAAACTCCTGTTTTATCGAAGACAAAAACTCATCTTTTTTTTCACTTGTGCTTAGTGATTCATTCATGTCCTCTACTAGTGATAGTTTTAAAGGTTCAATAACAATTGAAATCAAGTTTAATAGCCTATTTTCCGTTTCACTGATCATCCTGTTCATAGAAAAACACCTCAATTCTTTTCCATTCAACTTAACTTATGCATATCGTCCAATTGTTTGATGAGTACAGATAGTTCCTTTATGGTGGATTGTTCGAACATCACCTTGATTGGTAATCTCACTCCCAGGTTATTCTTCACCATTTGAATAAATTGCATCGCTAAAAGGGAATTCCCACCTAAGTCAAAGAAGTTGGAATCTGTATCTATTGTCTCTTGTTCTAAAATTTCTTTCCAAAATCCAATAAGTTTTTCCTCAATTAACCTTTCCTTCACCGCAATTGTTATCTCCATATATTTCCCCTCATTTCACTTTCGATTTTTCCAGCATTTCACTTAAGATTTGATTAAATATAGAAAGTACGGATGACCTTAACTTTGGATTGACCGCTGCCTCATTAAATTTAATTTGAACACTTGAACCAGGGGTGATGATGATGACGATTGGATAATGGGTCGTTTCCCGTCCTTCTTTCAAACTCACATTGATTTCATCATTATTAGCTAGTTTCATCGGATAGTTTTCAAAAGCATATAATGATTCAAATAGTTGGTTTTCCAAATTAGCCCACCCATAAATCTCTGATAAAGGTGTATTCTCATAGGCACTTAATTCCAAAAATTCATTTTGAACCTCATCCAGTATTTCCATGTAGGTCTTTTCGTGGCTGATACGCTTGATGAACGGCACAGTGTTGATAAATGGACCAACCATTGCCTCAATATTTTGGATAGGAATATTCCTGCCGGATGTCACTACGCCGCAGCATACATTTTCCGTACCTTTTACTTCTTTCAAAGTGGCTAGCCAAACGGTTAGAAAGAAAGTATTCATGGTAATCTTGTATTCCTGACAGAATCGTTGAATGGAATCACTTAATTCCTCATCCAATACTTTCAAATAGCTATTCTCAATGTACCCCTCGCCTTCTTGCCCTCCCATTAAACTGGATCCGGAATTCCGGGCACCTTCCAACTTTCCTGCCCAATAGTCCCGCAGTTCCTTATTACTTGTATAATCTTTCATATATTCAACATACTTTTTAAATGAAGGACTCACGGATGATGTTGGTGTTATTGAATGATAAGCAGCAAAAATGTCATTAATCACCATCGAGTAACTCCAGCCATCCATAATAATATGATGGAATGTCCATATTAATTGGTATTGATTTTCCGTAAGCTTAACGATCATGAAGCGATTCAGCTTATTATTCTCGATATCTATGATCTTATATTGATCTGCTAACAACTTTTCCAACTTCTCTTGATGATCGATCATTTCTTCATATTCAATCTCGGTATCCACGGAACTCATTAACAGTTGGTAGAATACCCCTTTTCTGCTTGAATACAATTTGGTTTTTAAAATGTCATGTTTCCCTGCAGTTGTCACAATGGCATTGGTTAATTTTTCGACGTCCAGAAAACCTTTAATATCAAAAATGAGCTGCACTTTATACTGGCTGCTTTCACTATCAAACAAGCTATGGTACAACATCCCTTTTTGCAAAGCCGTCAATTCATAAATATCAATAATGCCAGTTTCGTGGTGCAAGAGTTGGTTAAGTTCCTCTTCGGACATATCCACCAATGGAAAGTCTTCCGGACGGTACATCTGTTTTCCCCTTGTTTCTTCTTCCAATGTCCGTAACAATTCCTGCATATTGAGTTGCATATATTGCTCAAAATCTTCTCTTACGAAATGTCTGTTATAGTTTATTTTTATGGTTTGCTCCTCATTCACTACAAGCAATTCGATATCGACTTCATGTTCGGTATAGGAATTATGTTGAATATCTTGTTCACTAAAAAAGGTGACCTCTTTTGCAGCCCATTCATTGTTTTGGTGAAATCTACCTAAATTATTGAAACTGATGATCGGCCTATTTTGTTTCATATATGTCTCGTTGCATAATTCGGTTATGATCCCATACTCAATCCCTTTATTAGGCAGGGTCCTCAACTTTTTCTTTGTACCTTGAATCGTGTTCGAAATCGATTCTTTATTTTCTATATAAACCGGGCACATGGTCGTAAACCAGCCTACTGTCCTGGACAGATCGACACCTGCAAATAACTCTTCGCGGCCATGTCCCTCCAAAGTAAAATGAATATCTTTTTTATTGAAATATTTCCCGATTAGCGTTGCGAAAATGGATAAGTATATTTCATCGATAGATGCTTTATACGCTTTTGTCATATCATTATAGATTTTGCTTGTAATCTCTTTATTCAGCTTCATTTCAAATGATTTTCCATCGTAAACATTTCCTGTTTTGACCAGGGCGTTTTCATATACCGTTTCATGTTCATTCAGCCAGTACTCTTTAATGCCTAAAGGAATGCGATTTTTATATTCATTGAGGTTATTCGCCCATTCCTTATATGATGTCGTTTTATTATCCAGTTTTAGTTCCTGATTGTTTATATCCTGAATATATAGCCGGTCAAAATCTTCGATCAAGATTCTCCAGGAAACCCCATCAACAAGTAAATGATGAATGATCCAATTGATTACATGCTCGTTTTGCCCAGTATTGATGCATACTATTTTCATTAGTGGTCCGTTTGAAATGTTGATGCCCTGTTGTGCACCAATCCCGAGTCTAGCTATTTCCCGTCCCTGCTGGTCCTTATTCAGGTTTGATAGATTCACGTAATTCAAAGTCCAATTTTCAGACGGGCCGATATGCTTTTCCACCTGCGAAAATGATTCTTCTCTATTGAACCGTGATCTGAGCCCATCATGATGTCTGACGATATGGGCCATGATTCTTTGCAGCCGTTTCTCATTCAATTGCGGGTAGCCCTTTAACGTTACAGATTGATTCCAATGATTAAAATTATTTATTTGTTGAGTAAAAAACCAACTTTGAATAGGTGTAAATGGTGCCTTTCCAAAAACATCAGACTGATTTATCGTTACATCGCCCGTCAATTCCACAACCTTTGCCAGCTCTTCGATACTTTGTTTTTCAAAGATGTTTTTTGATGTGATGAGAAGATTTTCTTTCTTGGCAAGTGAACAAATTTGAATGCTTAGGATGGAATCTCCTCCACATTCGAAAAAGTTATCAAAGATGGTTATTTCCTGATTATTCAGTACCTCTTTCCATATATTTAACAATTTTTGTTCCGTTCCATTCATGACACTTTTACTGTTAGTTCCTTCCGGGTTCGTTTTTGTATCCGGCAAGCTCTTCGCATCCACTTTGCCGTTAACGGTTAGCGGAAAGGACTCCATTTTAATGAAATAAGAAGGAATCATATAATGGGGAAGATGATTCTTCATATAATCCCGGATATAAATTTCTTCAAGGTCATTGTCGGAGATATAATAGGCCATGATGAATTTCTTCGATTTAGATTCATCTTTTATCGCTATAAAGCAATCCTTTATACCAGGGCATTTATTTAGAACTGCACTGACCTCCCCAAGTTCGATACGATATCCGCGTATTTTCACTTGGTCATCAGCCCTGCCTGCAAAAAGTAGATTTCCATCCTCGGCATACTTAACCAAATCTCCAGTTTTATATAGTTTCCTTGAGGGATTGAACGGATTTTGAATGAAGCTTTCATCGTTTTTCCCCGGATTATTTATATATCCCCTTGCAATGCCTTTCCCGCCGATATACAGCTCGCCTATTTGACCTTTAGGAACAGGCTTCATCCTGGAATTGAACACGTATGCTTCTGCATTTAAGATTGGCTTTCCGATCGGAATCACTGTATCATCACTTGGAAGTACCTTATATGCTGTTGCAACGACAGTGCCCTCCGTTGGACCATAATTATTATATAAATCAAAGCTCAAACGATCGGGTATCGTTTTTAAACGATCTCCCCCTGTCAAAATAGCTCTGATTGATTCTGGAAATTTCATATCGTTAATAAATAATTGCTCGAGCAGCCCCGTTGAAAAAAACGCGAGTGTGACCTTCTCCTTTTCCATCTTCTCCGAAAGGATCTCTACATCCAATAAATCATAGTAATCCAGTATCAGGAGTTTATTTCCATTGGTCAGATAAGGGAATATCTCCCAAACGGAAGCATCAAAAGATGTATTCGAAACCAGTACTGCTGCATCCTTTCCATCTACTGAATAATAATTGATATGCCAATTACAAAGATTGGCCAACCCTCCATGTTCAATCATGACCCCTTTAGGTTTTCCCGTTGTTCCTGAAGTGTAGATGATATAGGCCAGATCACTTTCCGATATCTTTGTTGAACCGAATACTGTGCATTCAATTTCTGGTTCTTTTAGTATGTCTTCGATACATAAAAGTTTTCCTTCATCACCGGGATACTTTGTAAGTCCTTCTTCATTACTTAAACAATATGTGATTTGAGAATCCTCAATCATATGTTTCAACCGTGGCACTGGCTGTGAAGGGTCCAAAGGCACATATGCCGCCCCAACTTTCATAATGGCTAAAATGGCCGTAACCATATTGATCGATCGATCCATAAAAATTCCAATTCTATCCTCTGCACCTACATGATTTAGGAATAAGCGTTGTGCCACCTGATTTGCCCGGGCATTTAACTCGGTATACGTCACTTGATCATCACCATGAACAATGGCAACATCATTGAAATTTGTACTCACTTTATTCTCAAACCTGGTTATTACATCTTCAAAACGATGATCTTCCACTTCTTGAGTTACATTGCCTGTCCCCATTTCGATTAATGATCGCAACTGTGCAGGCTCTAAGTAGGTAATGTCCTTTATCCGCTTGCTTTCCTTGGTTGTAATCTCTAACAGCCAATGCTGAAAATTACTTGCCATTCTTTGTATCGTCTTTTTATTGAATAATGCTTTGTTATATTCAAACGAAATGAGTAATTCATCATCATCCATTTCTTCTGCCTGAACAACCAAATCAAATTTAGCTTTAAAGGTATTGATTTTTTTCGGTTTTAACTTGAAATTCCTATATGCCAGCTTTTCTTTTTGGTTATTTTGCAGGACGAATACTGTTTCGAACAATGGCGTATTTTCCATGGTTCTTTCTGCCGATAAATATTTCAAAATCTCCTTAGTAGGTAAATTTTGATGGTCAAAAACACCTGCAATATTTTTTATGTTTTTTCGCAAAATCCCTTCAAATGAATCTTGCTGGGATACATGTAATTTAAAGGGCAAGGTGTTGACGAAATATCCTATCAATTGTTCAGTATCCACATGGTTTCTCTTCGCCAAAGGGCTGCCGACGACAACTTCCTCTTCATCAAAGTAAACTGATAAAAAGGTTTGATAGGCGGTAAGTAAACTCATGAACAAAGTCGATTTCGTTTTTTTATGAAGACTTTCCAGGTTGTCTTGAATTTCTTTAGGTAACAAAAAGCTGATAATATCGGACGTGCTTTTACCTTCTCCGGTTTTTTGATGATCATATTGTAAAAAAGACTTTTGCCGTAATGCCGTTATTTCATTACTCCAGAACTCATTATCTTTATCTGTTACATAATTTGGTGAGTTTTTTTGCCATAAAGCATAATCTCCATATTGGATTGATTGGTTATCTCTATCATTTCGGTCGCCATTCTCGATTTCCTCATAAATGGCAAACCAATCATTGATCAATAATGGAATCGACCAACCATCAAAAATAATATGGTGGATGTTACATAATAATTGATATTCACTTTCATTCCTCTTCACTAACGTCATTGATAGGAGGGGACCATTTACTAAATCAAATTGCCGTTCCGTTTCTTCCTTCACAAAGTGATTCATTTTTTCTTCCTGCATGTCTAAAGGAAGATCCGAAACATCGAAATAATTAATATCATGATGAATCGACTCATCGAAAACCAAGATGCCCATTCCAGCTTCTTCCCTAATGACACTTTTTAAGATTTGATGTTTATTGCTTAGCTTATCTAACGATAATTCCAGGTTTCCTTCATTCACTTCACCTGCTATTTCATACGAAAAAACGATGTTATATAATGATTTGTCTACATTGGTTTGATGAATGAACCACAAATTTTCTTGCTCATATGTTAAAGGATATGTATTTCTGGCATTGATATGGATAGGTGTATAATCTTGCTTTACCTCTTCTTTTTGACGAGCTTCTATGACTTCGGATAATTTCATAATCGTATCGTTTTCCAATAAAACGGAAGGAGCAATTTCAATATGAAATTGATTTTTAATATTGACAATCAATCTCATTATCGATAATGAGTTTATTCCACTTTCAAGTAGCGACTGATTATTTTTTATAACCCCATTGCCTATGATGCTAACCACTAATTCCCTTACTTTTTCACTTATTGTTTCATCTGCTGGATTCTTGAAATTCGGTGTAGTTTCACGGTCTTTTATTATGAATTTTGGTAATGAAGATTTATCCAGTTTTCCATTTACAGTTAGGGGGATGTAGTCCACCTTGATAAAAAAGCTTGGTATCATATACGCTGGCAATGAGCTTTTTACACTTTCCCTCAAATAATCAGCAGCTAATTCTTCATCAGCAACATAGTATAAAAATAAATGCATATCATCATTAAACGCTTTATCCATCGTAACAACTGCGTTCTTGATGTTTTGCAATTCATTATACGCGCTCTCAATTTCCCCTAATTCAATCCTGAAACCTCTTAGCTGCACTTGCTCATCATTTCTGGAGATATATTGCAGATCACCATCATCCAACAGTTTCACTATATCCCCTGACTTATAGTAGCGGACATTATCGATATCCATAAATTTCATCTCATTCATCATCGGGTTTTTATAGTAGCCAAGCGATACACCTTTTCCTGAAACGTATAACTCGCCCTCTTCATCTCCAGTTACTTCTTCTCCATTTTGATTCATCACTTTGAACCCAAGATGAGGCAGGACTTTTCCGATATTGGTCATTCCTTTTTCAACATCACCCTTAGCGATTTCTTTGTAGGTTACATGAACGGTGGTTTCAGTTATTCCATACATATTTATTAGCTTTGGCAGCCTGCCATTTTCGGGTGAAAACCACTGCGCCAATTTCTTGAAGTTTAATGCTTCCCCTCCAAAAATAATGTATTTTAAACTTAATTCATTTTGACGATTTATGAGCTCACCACTCACTTCGAAGAAAGCGCTTGGCGTACAATTAAAAACGGTTGTTTGTGTATTTATCAATAATTCAACAAAGGATATTGGATTTCTGCTTTCTTCAAATGAAACCACAACAACTTCTCCGCCATATATCCAAGCCCCCCACATCTCCCATACGGAGAAATCAAATGCGTAGGAATGGAAAAATGTCCATTTATCTTTATTAGTAAACTCGAACAAATCGTCGCAGCCATAAAACAAGTTCATGACGTTTTCATGTGAAACACAAACTCCTTTAGGCTTTCCTGTTGAGCCCGATGTAAAAATGATATAGGCTGGATCTTCTGGTTCAATTAAAGTATGTACATTCTCACCTGTCATACCTTTTGATTTATCTATCACTTCATCAATGGATACATAATTACAACCAATGTCGCTAATCCGGCTTTTATCCCCAATTAATAACTTCAATTCTGAATTCTTTATTATATGCTTTACTCTTTCATCAGGACTTTTAGGGTCGATAGGTACATAAGTAACACCCGATTTTAGCAGGGCTATGATTAAAAATAAAACCTGCTCGGATTTTTCAATATAGATTCCGACATTGTCTCCTTTATTTATCCCTTTGTCTTTTATGTACATTGCCATTTTATTTGCCAAAATATTCGTTTCTTTATATGTAAATTGCATATCCTTATTTCTTACTGCAATATTATCTCCATATTGCCTGACACTTTCTTCAAATAAATTCGCTAAAGAATTCATATTCATCATTTTCCCCCATTATTTTAAATATGTGCCTGATGCAACTGTCAACATATGAAAAACCAAAGAAACCAAAGCGATTACAATCGTTATGATCCATGCATTTCTTCTCTTAATGAGCGCCAATTTTTCCAGACTATAGCTGAATAGAATTAAACTGACAATGTAAAACAACTCAAACTCAGCCATGAATGTGTGAAGGATGGAGCTTTTATCATGCACCAGTAAGGATAAACTAGTGAATGTCGTTTCCTTGCTCTTAACCAATAATGCGATGATCGCATTAACACCGGATCCAATCACGATGCATACCCCTGCATTTATGACAGCTTGGCAAACCCCTTTTATATTTACCGGTCTTTCTTTTAAAACTAAAAATAATAGGCACACAATTAATATTTGAATGATGAATGTAACCAATAATCCAAGAGCTCCCATTACAATTGTGTTAATGGCAAAACTAAGGGCTCCGATCTCTGAAATGGACATGCCATTTAAGACGTTCATCCCTTTTTGATCTGCAGAATATAACAAAAGCGTCGTTTCGATACCTGCTATTAAACTGAGTATCAATAACGAAATGATTAACTTGTGAACTCTATCCTCTTTTTTAAAAAGATATTGTACTAATTTGTTTTTGTTTTTTAATTCAGCATTTGCTGCCATTTTTAATTCCATTGGTATTCCCCCTCAATTATTTTCGTAGAATTTATCGGAAAGGTAACACTTCTTATTTCATCATTCACGAGTACAACCGTTGATTTATATTGGGTAAAATTTTTATAGAAAAGTGAGATGTTATCATGATCCATGTCAACCTTGGAAATTTCATAGATTTCAAGTGGAGAGGTCAATCCTGTTTTTAGTATCTTTGATAGACTTTCTTTTGCACTAAAGAAAACTTCTTTACTTAAAACACCATCGCTTTCCTTAATCATTTTTTTCTCGGATTCCGTTAAGTAGGTTTCTAAAAATTCAGAATCGGATTTCGTTTTAGTCTCAATATCGATTCCCATTGGATGCAGTTGATCAAAAAGCAATATTCCGAATGTTTTATCCGTATGTGTGATGGATATACCTATGTTCATTAAAAAGAACAAGCTTGTAACAATGACCGGCTGTCCAAAGACTCCTTTCAACAGGGATACATTCTTTATTTCATCCAAACCAATACCAAAAAACTCCATAATTGCTTTTTTTCCAAAGTACAAACTTTTCTTTGCTTCGATGGATCTTTTGGGACCATTTTGCAAATTTAAATAATTCCATTCTTTTTCGTTAAAAATATCATCAATATAGTCCAAATTGACTGAATTCGCTTCATAATACTTGATATAAGATTTATAAATTTTTTTCTTATTCATAAAGTATTCAATCATTTATAATTTTCCTCCCCTCTTTTTTCTAGAAATCCCGCATTTTTTCTCCATTTTTTTCCTCTAAAATTTCTTTTTTTAAACAATTATTTCATTTTCTGGGTCAAATATTACCTATTATCATTATCGATAACACTTTATCACAACAATTTTGCCGAGTCCATTAAAAATTTGTAAATTATCTACATTACATAATAACTTTACCATTTTTTATTATTTTTCTACTTTAGTAGTATTTTCATAGGACTTATCGTGTGAAATTTAGAATGAAAAAATCAACTTGAAATTTTCTAATTAAAAAAGCCATATTTTATTTTTCACTATAATTTGTGAAAAATAAAATATGGCTTTAATACTGTTCAATCATTTTGGTTGTTTAATGAAAATGTGCATGGCCTTTTTTAATATCTCATTCTCTTCTTGTAGATCTTTAATTATTTTATCCTTTTCCTCTTTCATACTGAGCCCTGAAAAGCCATTACTGGATTCCGCCGAGCCAACTTCATTTGTTTCTTTATAGATATTGATCCAATTTCTTAATGTAGGTATGGATATATTAAGTTCTTCGGCCAATTCTCTAGGCTTTCTGCCTTCTTCCAATACTAATCGAGCAGCATAAATTTTAAAATCTTTATCATGGTGCTTCCCCATAATAAGACACTCCTTTTTTAAATTTATTTAGTGCCGATTTTCTGTACTTCCTTTATCAAACGAAAATGTTTTTCTAATATAAAGACTTTCATAAATTTAATTTCAATCTATTAATCAAAATGGAATTGATCGCTATTGCGATCATTAAAATCATTAACGCTCCAATCAGGGGTTGGACACTGAACCAAACCAAGCCAAAATGAATCGCTGTTACCAAGATCAATAATGGCAATCCATAAAGCAGGCTTATTAATACATTGGGGTTGGATTTAATTGCAGCAGATGGGTTCTCCCATTCAATACTAGGATTTTTCATATCATATAATGGTGTTAGAAGATTATAGCAAACCACTAAACAAGAAGTGATTAATAACATGACTGCATTTTCCATTTCCCAATAGCCAAATAGGGCAAATATCAAAAAGCTGATCACCACGGCTATAATACTGATGATTGATGAAAATATCACTTTAGAAAAATAAACATATTTTTCATCAAACGGGACGCTTTTCAGTAAATAATGGTATTTACCTTCTCTTGAATATGGGGTTCCGCTTATATTATTTATACAACATAAGAAAAGGACCGAATAGGAAAAGTATTTATCGAAGACTCCCTCTTTCGTTATATTCAAATTATTCGGGAATACTTCATTCTGAATCAGCAATAACATGACAAGTGAAAAGATCGGAGGCAAAAGAAGACCTAAAGCGATTTGCATCTTAAAATATGCTTCAGACTTAATGATCCATATCTCTCTTTGTAAATAGTTACTCCATTGATTTTTTGATATATTAACCTTTGAGTTTTTCATATTCGTTTTGTTGTTTCCCAATATCCCATTTTTAAAGTAATGAACAGAAATGTTCTCTATAATCATTGAATACAAAAGGAAACCTATTACCATTATCGAAATATAAATAATGAAAAATTGAACGGTTATTTCATTTGATACAAAAGCATCCAATATCCATTTGATCACTGGAATCATATTTGCAGTTTCAAATATATGTCTCATTAACAATTCCAACGAGTTTTTTAGCCCTTCAAAAGAATTCAAATCTATTTCCGAGATGACCTTTGAAATGGCAACTGATGATTTTCCTGCAAAATATACAATGGAAATAATCATAAGCGTTAGGATGATAGCAATGTTAACCATTAAGTATGCTACTTTACTTTTGAATCTATAATAATGCCTATTCATGCACGATAGGATAAAAAGCAGGAACAAGGCCGTTAAACCATTGACAATTGGTAAAAACGTGATTAATTTAATCGCTTCGATAAACTTTAGATCGACTATCAAGAAGCCTAATGTTGGCACTTGGATCATCATTGATAAGATGATCGGGACCCATAAGCTACTTAACACTTTGGCCCTTGATATTTCCTTATAGGTGAGTGGCAGAGGTGCCAATACTTTAAATTCATCATAAGAAAATATTTGTGATGTGGACAAATAGCAAACCAACGCAAAGACCAGAATGCTGGAAATCGTTAAATTATAAAACAGGAAGACCTGGGTATCTCCAAGAAAATAAACAAAGGCGTTAACGACAGTCAGCTGCAAAAACATATAAAAAACGGCTATTATCAGGACAGCCTGCAACATTGTCTGCTTGGGCATTTTATAGAAGGAAGAAACGAAAAATCTAGTTAACTGAAGTTTTTCCTTCATATACCTGAGCCTCCATAAAGGTAGATTCTAATGAACTTTCACCTATTATATTTTGTATCTCATCATGCAGGATGATTTTTCCCTCTTTTAAAATAGCCACTGTATTACAAATTTTCTCTGCCACATCCAGCAGATGCGTCGAGAAAAACACTGTACCGCCCATTTCAACATATTGTTTGATTAACCCCTTAAAAACTAAAACAGCGTTTGGATCTAATCCGTTCAATGGTTCATCCATAATGATGATCGGGGGATTAATGGTAAAAGCCGCTATCAGGGATATCTTATGCATCATTCCATAAGAATAACTTCCCATTGGCTTTTTAATGGACTCCTGCATCCCAAACCGATTGATATATTTCCCCAACCGTTCTTTGTCATCATTTCCATATAGGTTCATCAAGAAACGAATCCAATCAAATCCCGAAACATTGTTAAACACATTGATAGTATCAGGAATGAAGAAAAATTGTTTTTTATATTCTATGCCGTCTTCTTTGGTCAGGCCATTTATTTCAACCTTTCCATTTTCTGAATCTAAAATGCCTGTAATGATGTTCAGCGTCGTGGTTTTCCCTGCACCATTTGCTCCTATAAAACCTAAGGTTTCCCCTTTTTTGATTTCTAGATTTACACCATTCAAAATCTTCTTGGCCGAGTAGCTTTTCTCCAAATCTGTGATGCTTAACAAAGTTATCATCCTCCCATCACTTCATGATTAACACATTTCCATCCTCAACTTATTCATTATTGAATTTCTTTTTAGAAATCCATATGTTCGTTATCAATATCGTTACTGCCGTCCATGCAAGTGCAGCTAATGCACCCCAAACCGCTTGTGAATTGACTGTGCCTAAAATCAGTACTTCCATGGCATGCTTACTCATGCTTGCCGGATTCACATTGTCTATTACCGGAGTTAATCCAACTATGATTCTGCAGCCGAGGAGAAATACTATCGAAATTAATGCAATGATACCCTGGCTATTAAAAATGGTACTGATCATCGTCGTGAATGAAACGATGAATAGGATCCACAGCAGATAGAACAGTAAAGCCACTATTAAATCCCCAAAATCAACACTCGTAAACAAAAAAACTACATACAGATATGAAACCAAATATCCCAATGCCACACTGCAGGCAACAAACAGGTAATTGGAAATGATTTTCCCGCTTATATAAGATCCAACCGTCACAGGCCTTGTAAGTATGAAAGCAAGCATCCCATTTGCTTTATCGGATTGAACGACTCCCATCATGGAAACGATGATGATCATGACCCCTAACTGATCAAATTGAGACCCTAAAGTACTGGCAAGAACTTCGCCGCCTTTTTGGGCAGCCATGCTTGGATCAATGGTGATCCCTTGGCCCCCGCCCAGTGCCTCTAATATTGAAGGTAAATAATAGCTTACAACTGGTTGAGTTATTCCTAAAAATATAAATACGAGCGGCAGCCAAATCACTTTAAATTCACGTACCATCTGAATAAATTCCTTTTTAGCTAAAACGGCAAAGTTATTCATTTTTCCACCACCAATTTTAAGAATATCTCTTCCAATGTATCGTTATCTATTTCGAACCTGACAAGATCAACATTATGCTCCAAAGCATTCGCCAGTAACATATTCTTGTTTGACTCAATATCTTCCACTTCTATCTTCAATTTGTTCCCCATTACCTCTACACCTTTGACGAAATTCAAGCTTTTAACGTTTTCAATCCATTTTTGACTTTTAGAGGTTATGTCGACATTGATTTTATTTCCGCTATTCCTGTTCAATAATTCTGACATCGTTGTGTCCTCAATTTTTTTACCGCTTTTTATAATGACAAACCTCTCACATATTTCTTCTGCATCGCTTAATATATGCGTCGATAATAAAATTGTCGTATCTTTCTTTATCTCTTTTATGATATTCAACACTTCTCTCCGGCCGATGGGATCTAATGCCGAAACCGGTTCATCCATGACAATCAATGCCGGTTTATGTAACAGCGCCTGTGCAATGCCAAGCCTTTGTTTCATTCCGCCCGAAAAAGTCCGCACCTTTGAATTCTCTTCCCCGCTCAACCCCACTTTCGACAATATCTCTGGGATGCCGTTTAATAATTCTTCCCTCTTGATACCCGAAAGCTGCCCCATGAAAGTAAGGGTTTCTTTGGCTGTCATCCATTGAAAGAAGTTAGGGTATTGTGGTAAGTAGCCTATTTCCTTTTTCATTTTTGAAATTTTCTTACCATCAAGCAATACTTCTCCCGTACTTGGATCTATAATATCTGCAATCACTTTTATCAGTGTCGATTTACCAGCCCCATTTGGCCCAATCAATCCAACACATTCCCCTGATTGCAATTCCATTGAAAAATTATTGACCGCTGTTTTTTCTTTGAATTTTTTTGTAACATTTTTAATTTCTAATTTCATATTCTTTCACTGTCCTTTCTACCGATAACGAAGTACAGAATTGGACCGATAGTATTTGCAAAAATAATGATGAGTGTCCACAATAAAACATTTTTCCTCGTCTTTCGATTTCTGTATAAATCAATTAATGCTATAAGCACTAAAATCATTCCAATTGCAATTACCGGTAAAATGATCGGCAGAATAGACATGAAATCAATATCTTTCAATTCGTTCCATCCATAATGCAATTCCATATATACCACTCCTTTGGTAACGAAATATTATTATCATTATCGATAATGATAACATCTAATTTGGAATTTTGCACCTATTTTTTTCTTAACAAAATATTGTTTTAGTTTTTATTGTTATTTATAATGATAATATTATCATAATGAATAATAATAAAAATATAGCGATATTTATTAATTTTCATTAAATGTAGACATTTTTTAAAAATTAAAATAATTAAAAAATACTTATTATTTACTTAGAAAAAATATTTCGGTACTATTATTTTTCGAACCGTGTCATTTTCATGTAAATGACAATGATTCAAACATTACAATATATGAAGAATTAAACGTATTATTCATGACCAACAGGAAAGTTCACTAAAAATTATCCAGTTATAATTTCCAATGTGAGGAGAATAAGATGATTAATAAAGCTGAAATTTTAATGCACCCAGTAAGAATAAAGATTACCCAAGCTTTAATGAGAAATAGGGAAAATGGTTTAACACCATTAGAAATGTTAAAAATCATTAAAGATGTACCCCAAGCAACATTATATAGACATATACAGGTCCTTTTGGATTCAGGGGTCATTCGCATAGTGAAAGAGAAAAAAGTGAGATCCGTTTCCGAAAAATACTACGTTTTAAATGAAGAAGAAGCACGACTTAGCGGGGAAGAATGGAAAAAATCCTCTAATGAAAAAAAGGTGAACTATTTTTCTTATTATCAATTATCCCTTATGACCCAATATCAAAACTATCTTACTAAATTGGAAGAAAGAGACTGCGCAGAAGATGGTTCAACCTTTTCCCTTTTAGAACTAAAGCTTGATGATGAAAGCTTCCTTAACTTCCAAAATGAATTGAACGATTTAATGTTAAAATACTACAAAGCAACGAATCAAAGTGCCAAACAAGACTCTCCTATTCGAACAATCGGCGTTACAATTATTCCAGAATCCTAAAAAAATGAAAAGGCTGTTCCAAAACCTTGGACTCAAAAACGAATATTATAGAAAAAAACGTTAGGAAACATATCTATATATTCACCAACCAGTCAGATTGCAGTCCATGTTTTGAAACAGCCCTATAAATTCCATAATGGCTTACCACCCGTTATGGGACATGACTAAAAGTGAGGCACCCGCAATCAGCAACTCCCCAATGTTTCCTTGATACTGCTGTATACTTCGTCCCACAAGTGTTTTTCTTCAGCAAAAGCCGCAGTTATCTTTTTAATAACTGCTTTTTGCTCTGCCTCGAAACGTTCATCATCCTTGGCAGGCAGGTCAGACCTTAACTCCATTACGAACTCTTGTACCTTTGGTGCACGAGGTCCCCAAACAGCTTTTTCTTCACCATCCTTATCAATGAATATAAAAATGGGAATCGAACGCGCTGTTCCATTCGTTAAATATTGATCCATCAGTTCAAGATTTTGATCTCGTAAAATCATGCGAGTTTCAATATTTGCCGCTTCAGCTATATTCAGCAGTATAGGAATATTCATCATCGCGTCTCCGCACCAGTCTTCAGTAATGACAATAACTCGAAGTTCCTTCTTCTTTAATGCATCAAAAAAATCTTGGTCCTCTGCAGAAGTGGAAAAACCTTGCTGGATCGATTGTAAGTTTTCTTTATGAACTTTCATCGAAGATACAAATTCTTGAGCAGGAATCCCCTTTTCAAACCATTCATTCAGTGTCGTCATCGTATTTCTCCTAACTGTTTTTAAGTTAAAAGTACCATAAACCCCTTATTTTTTCATTGTTTCCACCCTGAAAAATAAAATTCCAAATTGGTAAATTAAAACCATGTTTCCTTTCCCGTGTAAAGGGAAAACTATACATACATTTAATAGCTTACTAACTACCTATTTTATAGTCATTAGAACATTGTTTTCTAGTTTAGGAGATGAAATTTGTGGAAGGTTTTCTCTTTGCGCTACTCCCTGCATTGACATGGGGCAGCTTAGTACTTGTTTCCGAAAAACTCGGAGGCAACTCTTATAATCAAACACTTGGCATTACAATCGGCTCATTACTGTTCGCCATCATGATGTCTTTCATCAATCCTCCGGAATGGAGCAGTCTAGTGTGGATTGTCGGCATCATTTCCGGGATAGGCTGGGCATTCGGGCAGTTATTTCAATTCAACAGCGTCAAGGAAATCGGGGTATCGAAAACCGTTCCAATCTCAACTGGACTGCAAATTCTAGGAAATACATTTTTTGCGGTCATCATTTTCAGGGAATGGAATGACAGGATTACAATCATCATCGGCATTGTTGCAATCATCTGTTTGATTACAGGTGTCTTGCTGACAAGCTATGGCGATGGTGATAACAAAAAAGAAGGAAGCATGAAAAAAGGGGTTTTTTACCTTGCCATTTCTACGGTGGGTTATGTTACATATGTCATCGTCGTCAGATGGAATGAGGTTGACGGATGGTCGGCGATCCTGCCGCAAGCAATTGGCATGTTCCTGGCTGCCTTGCTCCTTTCCATCAAACATAAACCGTTTAATAAGTATGCCGGACGGAATATCCTTACCGGAATGATGTGGGCTGTCGGCAATATCGGTCTCCTGCTCGCTAATCCCAAAGTGGGCGTGGCCATCGCATTCTCATTTTCCCAAATGGGAATCGTCATTTCCACTTTAGGCGGCATCTTTCTTTTAGGAGAGAAAAAATCCCAAAAGCAAATGGCCTTTGTCATCATCGGGTGTGTACTCGTAATTGCTGGCGGAATCATGATTGGCTTTACAAAAGAATAGTCAAAGGAGAGTTGAACGATGTATGAAGATTTAGAGAAAAAAGTCGTCGTGATCACTGGCGCGGCAAAAGGATTAGGAAAAGCCATGGCCGAAAGGTTCGGTAAAGAAAAAGCACATGTCGTATTAAATTATCACACTGAAAATGTCGACCATAAGGAAATCATCAAAACGATTGAAGCTGCAGGCGGGAAAGCTGCAGCCATTCAAGGTGACGTTTCAAAGGAAGCGGATGTGAAGAAATTGCTTTCTTTCGCTGTGGACACCTTTGGTACAATCGACATCATGATCAACAATGCTGGTATTGAAAATGAAGTGCCCAGCGAAAAATTGACTCTTGAAGATTGGCAGAAAGTCATCGATGTAAATCTAACGGGGATGTTCCTGGCAAGCAGGGAAGCAATCAGTTATATGCTCGATCATGGCATTAAGGGCAATATCATTAATATGTCTTCCGTTCATGATAGGATACCTTGGCCTCATTTTGTCCACTATGCAGCAAGTAAGGGCGGAGTCAAGATGATGACAGAAACCCTGGCACTTGAATATGCTCCTAAAGGGATCCGCATTAATAATATTTCACCTGGTGCAATCGACACACCCATCAATGCCGAAAAATTCAATGACCCGAAAGCTAAACAAGAAGTCATCAACCTGATACCGATGGGATACATCGGAAAACCGGAACAAATTGCCGCTTGTGCCGCTTGGCTCGCTTCCGCCGAATCGAGCTATGTAACGGGAATGACCTTATACGCTGATGGCGGAATGACCAAATATCCAGGTTTCCAAGCAGGAAAAGGCTGAACTTAACTTGTTAGTTTTAGTAGCGGTTGATATTTAGGAGAAAAGAATTTGAGGGACTAGGATTTCTCCTATGTCCCTCATTCCTTTGTACTCCCATTATATATGACTTTAATGATTCTAATGAAAATGCGAGATATCCCTTATTCCAAATAATTTGATATTTCTTCATTAGCAAAGCGATTTTTTGGATTCATTAATCCAAGGTGATCACGGAGAGTGTCTCCTTCATAGTCCAAGCGGAACAAACCCCTCTCCTGTAAAATTGGAACAACCTTCTCGACGAAATCCTCTAAGTCGCCTGGTAACAATGGAAATTGAAGCATAAAGCCATCTGCAGCTTTTTCAGTAAACCATACCTCCATTTCATCAGCTACTTGAGTTGGTGTACCGACAAATCTATCTCGTCTGGCAGGACTGAAAAATCTCGCATATAATTCACCCACTTTTATGTCTTCTTCACCAATAATTTTCTTCATTTCATTAAAGTTACTTTGTATGCTATTTACTAATGGAAATTCAACATCCTTCGCTGGTGTATCTAAAGAATATTTTGAAAAATCCACGTTGCCCATATAACCAGAAACGAATTTCAAACTCTCATAAGGGTCGACGAGACTTTGGAGTTTATTGTATTTTTGAATGGCTATTTCCTCGGTTTCTCCGATAATAGGGGAAATGCCGTGAAGGATGTGGAGCTCTTCCACGCTTCTTCCAAAATCCAATAAAGACGTTTTTAATTCTTGATAATATCGTTTGGATTCTTCAATGTTATCCCAATGTGTGAAAACGACTTCGGCTGTTCGAGCGGCTAATCGCTGCCCTGGTATAGACGCACCCGCTTGAATGATAACCGGCTGCCCCTGCGCCGAACGTGCGATATTCAATGGACCTTTTACCGAAAAATAGTTGCCTTTATACCGAAGCTCATGCACTTTATCAGGATCAAAAAATTGTCCCGTTTCTTTGTTATGCACAAACGCATCATCTTCCCACGAATCCCATAATCCTTGGACAACGTCGATGAACTCCTCCGCTCGTTCATAACGATGATCGTGTGCCAAATGTTTATCACGACTGAAATTCAAGGCCGTCTCTCCGGTCGCATCAGCTGTAGTAACAACATTCCATCCCACCCGTCCGCCGCTTATATGGTCAACAGAAGCAAATTGGCGAGCGAGTACATATGGTTCACTATACGTTGTAGAAGCTGTCGCCCCAATGCCGATTTTTTCTGTCGCTGCGGCTAATGCTGTAATTAGTACAATCGGATCAAATCGATTAAGTATCTGAGGATGCGATTCATGATTAATGGCCAAACTATCTGCCACAAAGGCAAGGTCAAATTTCCCTTTTTCTGCAATTTTCGAGAGTCTTTGCATAGCTTTCATATCAATACTTGCATTGGGATTTGATGCCGGATGCCGCCACGACGCAACATGCATACCTGTTCCAATCAGATAAGCAGCTAACTTCATCTGTCTGTCTTGAGCCATTTCTAATCTCTCCTTCCTTATTTATTAGAATAAATCTCCTTATAACTGCTCAATTCTTTCAAGGTAATGAATGTTGGAATATAGTTTCCATTGTAAGTCTCTTCAATAAATTTAGCCGTTTTCTCTGATTGATAGAGATCAACTAATTTTCGGTAAATTTCATTGTCTTGATCTTCACTCCTAGCCGCTATGATATTAATATAAGGCTTTGCAGTACTGCTTTCATAAATAAGAGCATCTTTTAAATTTAGTCCCGCTTCTACCGCAACTCCATTATTAATCACCGAACCAGCTGTATCTTCCATCACACGCGGGGCACTGGCACCATCGACAGGAACAATTTTGATTTTCTTCGGATTTTCCTTTATTTTGTCCTGTCCGCCATTCCCGTCAAAGTCATCCACAACCTCTAAGAGTTTTGCTTCTTGTAATAGCAATAAAGCCCTTCCCCAGTTAGCTTGGTCATTGGGCACAGCAATTTGTGCACCATTTGGGATCTCTTCCACCGATTTATATTTGCTTGAATACAAACCGAGAGGAGCAATAATTGTAGTCCCAATTGGAACGATGTCTGTATTATTGTTCGCATTAAATGAATCTAAATAGGCAACATGTTGAAAGGCGTTGATATCAATATCCCCTTCTGCCAGCGCTTCGTTCGGATCATATGCCGAAGAGAAATTAACAAGTTCAATTTCCACCCCTTCTTTTTCAGCCTGTTCCTTTAAAAATTCCCATGTTCGAAGTTCAGAATTTCTAATCCCTACCTTCACTTTCTGTTTCCCTCCTGCATTCGTTGAATCACTTGAGCAACCTGCCAATAACACCCCCAAGATAAGCAGTATAGGTAAAATGCATTTTTTCATCATTCATTCCACTCTCCCTTTGTACACTACCGCCACTACACTCTTCTAATTTTCCGTTCGAATATATTTCCTAAACTTTGTACTCCTTGAACAACAATTACTAGAATTACAACGGTGACGAATATCGTAATAGTGCTAAAGCGTTGATAGCCATATGTTATCGCTACATCTCCAAGTCCACCGCCACCTATAGCTCCTGCCATGGCTGTAGCGCCCACTAAACCAATTGTTGCAGTTGTTATACTTAGAATTAATGACGCAAAAGCCTCAGGCATTAAAAACCTGAAAATAATTTGTATCGGCGTTGCTCCCATGGCTTTCGCGGCTTCAATAATGCCTTCATCCACTTCCAATAGCGAATTCTCCACAAGTCTTGAGATATATGGGCCAATATGAAGCACGAGTGGCACAATTGCTGCTGTTGTACCAATCGACGTACCAACCATTAGTCTTGTAAATGGAATAATCGCCACAAGCAAGATAATAAACGGAATCGATCGGAAGATATTCACAATCGGATTCACGATAGAAAAAATAAATCTATTTTCATAAATATGACCTTTTCTTGTTACAACCAATAAAATGCCTAAGAATATTCCAATGATGCTTCCAAAGAAAAGTGAAATACTAACCATGTACAGCGTTTCCCACAAGGCGTTTAAAATGAGCTCTTTGCTTACTTCCATCCTTCGTAACCTCCTTCACTTTGACATTTTGATTCTTTATAAACTGTAATGCCCGATCAATTTCATCCTCATTTCCTATTATTTCAACAATTAAATTACCAAATGGGATGCCTTGTAACTCAGTAATATTGCCGAACAGAACGTTTATTTCCACATTAAACCTCTTCGCTGTTTTTGAAACGATAGGCTGCCCAGAGCTCAATCCCAAAAAATCAATTTTAAAAATTCGACTGAAATAGGCATCCTCATTGAGCAATCCATATACACTTGATGGCACTTCATCGCGAACAACCGATCGAATGAAGTTACGTGTTGTTTCTGTTCGTGGACGGGCAAAAATATCGATCACATTTCCTGATTCAATCACGCTCCCATCCTCCATCACTGCAACCCGATTACAAATTTCTTTAATCACTTCCATTTCGTGCGTGATAATTAGAATGGTAATTTTATATTCTTCATTTATCCGTTTCAACAGATTCAGGATTGATTTTGTTGTTTGTGGATCCAATGCCGATGTTGCTTCATCGCATAATAAAATCGAAGGGTTTGTAGCCAAAGCACGTGCAATCCCGACACGCTGCTTTTGTCCACCTGAAAGTTGATTTGGATAGTTCATTGCTTTGTCTTCTAGACCAACAAAACGGAGAATCTCATTAACTCGTTCTTCAATCTCTTTTTTCTTTTTTTTACTTAACAATAATGGCATCGCCACATTATCAAAGACTGTTTTGGAATTAAGTAAATTAAAATGCTGAAAAATCATGCCAATATTTTTCTTAGCTTCACGCAAATCTTTTTCAGACATCTTGGCAAGATCTTTTCCTTCTACAATCACTTCACCTGAAGTGGGATATTCAAGTAGATTCACAGTTCGGATGAGTGTACTTTTTCCGGCTCCACTAAAACCGATAACCCCGAATATATCCCCTTTTTCAACGGTTATATTAATCTCCTTTAACGCTTCAATTTTCTTCTCCCCCCCCCCCCCCCCCCCCCCCCCTTAAAACGCGGGCACGACGGCTCCTTCATATTGATCAAAAATGAATTCTTTGACCTTTTCCGTCGTTAATGCATTCGCAAGCTTTTGGATCGCTTTATCGTTTTTATTGTCTGGACGAGCAACTAAAATGTTAACATATGGTGAGTCCTTCCCTTCAATTATCAGTGCATCATCGAGAGGTTTTAACCCTCCTTCCAGAGCATAGTTTGTGTTAATGGCCGATGCTTCCACATCATCTAGCGAGTGAACTAAAAGAGGGGAATCGACTGGAATGAATTCTATTTTTTTATCATTTTTTGTAATGTCCCCAATCGTATAATCCCCTGACTTGGAAGCATCCAACTCAATGATATTATTTGCCGCAAAAAGCTGTAACGATCGCGAAAAGTTTACTGGATCTTTCGGTACGGCTACATTCGCTCCGTCTGACAATTCACCTATAGATTTAATTTTTTTGGAATAGACACCAAATGGTTCAATATGTACATCCTTCACATTAACCAAATTCAAACCACTATCTTTATTTACTTGCTCTAAGTAAGGGGTATGTTGGAAGAAGTTTGCATCCAATTCTTTGTCTGCTGTTTGTTGATTCATTTGAATACCATCTGTAGAAATCACTACATCCAGTTTCACGCCTTGTTTTTCTAAATCCGGTGCGATAAACTCTAAAATTTCTGCATGTGGTATTGAGGCTGCACCAATTTTCAAAGTCACTTCCTCATCCTTGTCTCCTTTACTCCCCGATGATGTTTGCTCATTACTTCCACAAGCTCCTAATACCAGCAATACTACTGTTAAAACCGTAACGGACAGCCATTTAATTTTCTTCAATGTTTCTCGCTCCTTTTTTATCCTTTTATATTGGAAATAACAAATATTTATCAGCTGCTTCATGCCCTCTGGATCTTTTCTATATGTTGGTCTCTTCCCCTAAGAGAAGCGGACTCAACAACTGAAAGGATTGGATCCGTTCTGCTTCTCTTCGAAGCGGTGTATGCAAAATAAATTCATCCACCTGAAAAACTTTCTGAAGTTCCTTTAAAAACCCGTTAACATATCCTGGAGTTCCAGCAATAACACTTGCGGTCTGCTCTTCTATTTCGTAAGCTTCACCAGCCTGCTTCTCAAATGACTCAGCCTGCTCACGTGATTGAACTGTCAGCGTCCGGCCACTTTGTAGATGAACTTTAAATAGTTTGTGTTCGCTTGCCAGCTCCTCTGCTTTTTGTTGGGTAGGAGCTGCCACAACCGCTACTGATACGATAAAGCGACCTTCTGGGTACTTGCTTCGGTAAGCAGAAGACGCTTCATACAGCTTGGTATCATCACTATTAATAAATCTGGCGAATACAAAATCCATTCCGAGGTTAGCGGCTAGTTGAGCGCTGTCTGAACTAGCACCAAGCAGAAAGATTTCTGGCTTTTCAGGCGGTATCGGTGTTGCTTGAATACCAGAGAGCAAGTGAAGATCATCGATTGAATTTTCAATTATCTTTCGCAATAAGGATGCACGTTCCCCAAAATCTTTTCCATCATTCACAGTTCCAAATTGTAACGCCTTTGTTGATAAAGGAAATCCACCTGGTGCTTTACCAATGCCAAGATCTACCCTGCCCGGGGCAAGAGTGGATAAAACATGAAAATTTTCAGCGACTTTATAAGGGCTGTAGTGCTGAAGCATGACACCTCCCGAACCTACACGAATGGTTGTGGTTTTCGATAATAAATAAGAGATTAATACTTCCGGTGAAGACCCAGCAACTTGTTCCATATGATGATGTTCCGATACCCAAAAACGGGTATATCCCCATTCTTCAGCTTTTTGAGCTAGGTTTACGGTTTGCTTAAGTGCATCAACTGCCGATTCCCCAGGAAAAATGAGGCTTTGATCTAATATTCCAAGCTTAAAACTCATATGACTTTCTCTCCAATCATTAATACCGAGTTAACAAATCGAATTAGTTGTTTTTAATGTAATTGAAATTCATCCTAACATTGTAAACAAGCACTTGACAACACCTTATTTGATAGGAAAATTTATTTAATTGATAAAAAAATTCTATTAATTGCTTATGAATTTGGAATGCCTTTGCCTAATAATTAACCATGCTCTCGCCTATCATGGTTTGAGGTTTATTCTTCTTACCGCTATCAGAATAGAATTAATCAATGAGAGGGAGAGGAGTCTATGAAAAGCTGGAATAAAAAAATGAAGAGTGACTATGTATGGAAGCTAAAATGGGGGGAATGTTCGCATCATGAATATGCTTTGAAATCAAATTGGACCGAAACCTTAGGAATTACAACAACAAAAGTGCTAGGCACAAAATTGTGTCTGGCACCTTTGTCATGTATATTCACCACTTACCATGGTTATATAATAAATCCTTGGCACTTTCAGATAAAAAATAAGCGGCCTTAATAATGGCATTTTCATCAATAGTAAAAGCTGGATGATGCCAGTCTTCGTTTCCGTTTGTACCAAAAAAGGCAAAGGTACCGGGGATATGTTGAAGGTAATAAGCGAAATCTTCACCACCCATTGAAGGTTCTGGATTGATTACATGCAATGATTGCTGCCGAGCAGACAAGCGGGCCATCTCTGTGACAGCTGGATGATTATGAAGCGCGGGTGGTCCAGGAAACCAACCAATCACAGGTTCCTGTGAAAAAGCAGCGGCGATATGATTCACAATCGAATAAAACTTTTCTTTTACTTCTTCGCGTATCTCAGAACTAAAGGTTCGAATCGTTCCTTCCAATATGACGTCACCCGGAATTACATTCCACGTGTTTCCACCTGTTATTCTCGTAACACTTACCACGGCACTTTCTAAAGGGGATACATTCCGGCTGACGATAGTTTGAAGAGCGGTAATAAGCTGAGCCGCTGCTGCTATTGGATCTTTTCCGTGTTGAGGGATGGCCGCGTGGCTCCCCTTCCCTTGAAGAACAATATGAAAACGGTCTACTGCCGCCATTAACGGACCATCTTTTATCCCAATGGTGCCTACAGGCAAATTGGGTTTATTGTGCAGCCCAATCACAGCCGCTACATCGTCAATTTGACCATCTTTTATCACATGTACCGCTCCACCACCTAATTCTTCTGCGGGTTGAAAAAGCAATCGCACTGTCCCGCACAACTCTGATTGATATTCTTTCAAAAGGTAGGCAGCACCTATAACGGCAGCCGTATGAAAATCATGGCCGCAAGCATGCATCACCCCTTTTACTTTCGAAGCAAATGGAAGCCCGGTTCGTTCCTCAATTGGAAGAGCATCAATATCCGCCCTTATGGCTACTGTCGGTCCGGGTCTGCCACCCTTTATATCTGCAAAAACACCTGTTTTCAATCCTGTATGACGGATTTCAATGCCCTCTTCCTCGAGCCACGTTTGTATAGATTTTGTCGTTTCAAATTCTTCATTTGATAATTCCGGATATTGATGTAAATGGCGCCGTATCGATATTAAGCGCTTTTCCAGCTCTCGACTCATACAGTCGCCTCCTTCTATAAATCCAAGCGATAGCATTTTACTAAAATATCCTGATTTTGAAATTCTTTCGTTCGATCCCGTTTAAAGCCAAACCATTCATATAGTTTAATGGCCTTATGCATCTTATCAGTAGAATGTAGATACAATCTGGACGCACCTTGCGATTTTGCATAATTTACACTAGCCTTTAATAATTCCTGAGCGATACCGCGTCCCCTTGATTCGGGATGAACGGCCAACAACCGAATGATTGGTGAAAAAATCCCAAGTTCCGGCTTTTCATATGCTTTTTCAGATGATTGAAAAAGCTGTAATGTGCCCAGGATATCCTGATTGCACTTTGCAACCAACACCTTATCAACATGTGGATTATCCAACGAGGATTCAATATTTTTTAAATATCCTTCCCAAGCTTCCGGGTTCGAATATTCATGTTCATATTGTTGATAACTTTCTACCAATAAGCGGCGCACCGTCTCTTTATCTGCTTCAATCAATTCATCGACTACGATTGTATTAATCATACGTCCTCCCTTGGCCCCTTCCTTTAATTGGCCCTTTCTTCTAAAAACGATACGGAAAAGTCTCTTGATATCCGATTTAAAAATTGTCGTGTTCGATCTTCCTTTGGCGCATTGAAAATCTCCAATGGTGAACCTTCTTCTACAATCACCCCGCCATCCATGAAAAGAACACGATCCGATATCTCTTTAGCAAAACTCATTTCATGGGTTACAATCACCATCGTGATGCCTTCCTGTGCAATTGCTTTTATGACGGAAAGCACCTCCCCAACCAACTCAGGGTCGAGTGCCGACGTTGGCTCGTCAAATAGAATGACCTCCGGATTTAAAGCAAGTGCCCTGGCAATTCCAACACGTTGCTGTTGACCTCCTGACAATTGCGAAGGAAAATGGTTATGCTTATCTCCCAAACCTACTTTTTCCAATAACAGCTCACTTTCCCGTTTCGCCTCAGCTTTCTTATATTTTTTTGTAACAATTAACCCTTCCATTACATTTTCCAAAACAGTTTTATGAGCAAATAAGTTATAATGCTGAAAAACCATTGCCGATTGTCTCCTAAGGGACAAGATTTCCCTTTTGGTCGCCTTCTTGGACTTCACCTGTATATCTCCCACTTGAACGATACCCTCTTCTGGTTTCTCCAGAAAATTCAAGCACCTAAGCAAGGTCGTTTTCCCAGATCCACTTGGTCCTAGAATGGTAACTACTTCTCCCTTGCCTATTTTCAAATTAATCCCTTTTAAAACAGGCTGCTGGTTAAATGATTTTTTTATATCTTTTAAATAAATCATTGTACTCCTCCTCGATTATAGGCAGTGGCCTTTTTCTCAATTAAAAACGAAAGCCCCTCTGCAATGATTGTGAGACCCCAATAAATTAAACCAGCAGCGATAAAAGACTCCAAAAATTTCAAATTGGTGGATGCAACAATATTGGCTGCTCCTGTCATTTCTTTTTGGGATACAATGAAAGCAATGGATGACGTATGCAGAAATCCAATGAAAATATTCGTGAAATTCGGGATGGACTGAGCAATGGCCTGTGGCAAAACAATTCGCGTCATGGCTTGAAACGAATTCATCCCCACTGAATAGGCTGCCTCCATTTGGCCATTGGAGACACTGATAATTCCCGATCTGAATATTTCTGATAAATAAGCACCCGCACTCAACGATAAGGCGGTTAAGACAAATAAAATGATCGGAATGGAATTAGATTGTATACCCAAATCAAACTTTTTTGAAATTTGATCGATTAATAATGGGAAACCGAAATAAATGAGCATTATGTGCATAATAATCGGTGTTCCTCTAAAGAAGGAAACATAGCCATTTGCAATTCCACTTAGAAATTTCACTTTATAAATCCTAATCAAGGCTACAGCGAGGCCGATAATAAAACCTGCAAGAAGAGGAAGAATCGTTAAGATAAGTGTGATCGGAAGTGCTCTAATAATCTCCTTAAAAGCAGTCCAAATGAATAATATATCAATCGTCAAGTCCTTCCCTCCTCCCTTTGTTATCCAGTAACAGACACATCTACAGATTGATGCCGATTAATGCGGTTTTCATAAAGTCTGAATATCTTCTCGAACAATAGCACGACTGCATAATAGATAACGGCCAATGAGAGATAGACTTCGAGAGCATGTGCAGTTGCGGCAATCAATGTCTCTCCCCTCCCCATCATATCCATTACGCCAATGGTAAAGGCAAGTGAGGTATCCTTTAAGGATCCGATAATAGAGTTTGCGATATTCGGAAAAGCAATCCGTATGGCCTGAGGAAGCACAATTCTAAAAAAGCTTTGACTATTATTCATTCCAACAGAATAGGCTGCTTCCGTTTGCCCATAATCGACAGCCTTAATCGCTCCCCGGAATATTTCTGCAAAATGAGCCCCATTACTTAATGCATACGTAATAATGACAAAATACAGAGCATCCATTCTTGAAATATCAATATTAATGAATAACAGGATTGCAGGCAGTCCATAAAAAACTAGAAATAATTGTATTAAAATAGGCGTTCCCCGAATGAATGAAATATATAATATGACAAATTGATTCAAGACAGGGATACGAAATACTCTCAGGATGGCTGCCGCTATCCCGATGACCATTCCTAATAAAACGGATGCTGCCAGAATTTGCAATGTTACTCCAAGATAATATATTAATGTCGGAATGAAATCGACGATTAATGAAGGATCAAATGCTTTCCCCATGCTTTAGCACCTCCGCGCTTACTACTATCTAATTAAAATCCCACTGAATAGTCTGCGCCCAGCCACTTTTTACTTAGTTCGCTAACTACCCCTTCTTCTTTCAGTTCCACAAGTGCTTCATCAATTCTCTTCTGTAAAGGCGTTTCGTCTTTTCTTAGCAAAAAGTATACTTTTGAATTAAGAAGCGGCTCACCCACAACCTTTTGCTGTGCATCTGCTTGTTTATTTAAGAAGTCGACTGCAAATGGTGTAGTAATGGTAGCATCCGCCCGACCAGTTTTGATTTGATTCTTCGTATCATCTGCGCCTTGGCCAGAATAGACAATTTCAATACCGGCATTATTTTCTTTATTATACTTTTCAAGAAAAACAGCAGAATTGCTCGTTGCACTCACTATCGCTTTTTTTCCTTTTAAATCTTTAATGGAATGGATATCATTGTTGTCCTGATGAACTGTAACTTGAAGCGGAAAGACATTGTATGGTTCTTTATTAAATAGAAATTTTTCTTCCCGTTCATCATTCACTTCCATTTGATGAGCAACAAAATCTATTTTGTTCGTTTCTAAACTTAATAATAGATTAGAAAATTCCATCGTTTTAAATTCAAATTCATATTCAGGCAGTTTTTCATCGATTTGACGAACCAACTCGACATCATACCCTGTCAGCTTACCATTACTATCCAAAAAGCAAATGTTAGGGAACTGCGTCCCTGTTCCAACAATGATTTTCTGAACTTCTTTATCTTTTGAATCCCCAGATTTTGCTGTACTGGTTGTTTCTTCTGAAGAGCAAGCTCCTAAAAAAGTTAGTAGCAGTGCCATGACAATTAATAACGTTTTTTTCATCTCAATTCCCCCGAACATTTTTAATTACTAACAATTGGTTCTTTATTTTCAATAATGCGATACAGCGTTTCATCTAGAATTTTACGAAGATACACAATTTTTTCTCCATCGTGATCTCGTTCTGCAAAAATCTCATAGCCTCTTCTTTCATAAATGGAAACAAGCCAAGGATGACGTTCAGCTGTCGCCAAATATACGGCCGGCGCTTTCACCTGTTTCCGAAGTATGTTTTCTTCCACGTAGGTTAACAAAGTCGAGCCAATACCTTTTTGTTTATAAAGGGGGTCGACTGCAAACCACCAAATGAATGGGTACGGACTGAAATGATCAGGATCATTCCATGGATGACGAACTGTCACGGTGGAAACAATTTGGCCCTTCTCCTCTAAAACATAAGTGAGATTCCGCCTAATATTATTCGTCACTAGCTGCAAATCAGCTGTCGCAGCCAGAAAGTTAATATTCAATTCCCTGATTGGTTCATAAGCCCGAAGTGTGACGTTTAGCACTTCTGGAGCATCGTTTACAGTGGCAAGACGGATTAACTGTGTCATGATTAACTCCCCTTTTCTATAACATATTATTTACACAAGAATAGTCGGATTTATTTTTGCAATCTTTCCTTAATTCAATCAGTCATACTTATAGACTCAGATTTAAGGGCGTGATATTTTTTGTTATTGTACTCGTTTGAGTACTTTTTCAAGATGAGGAATTCCAATTTCCGTAACGCTCTCATATATACTACCTCGCCCAATTTCAATAATGGGCACATACCGAACTCCATATTTGATTTCTAAAATATCTCGCCGATCATCATGATTGGTAACATCCACCGTTTGATAAGCGATCTTCTTTTCTTTTAAGTATTGTTTAACCTCTTCGCAATAGTGACATCCTTGTTTTGACCAAACGACGACAGATAACGCTTCTCCCATTTCTTATTCCTCCTTCAATTTTTCAAATGATTCTTCAATCATTGATTAATGCTTTCTTTCGCATAACGATTTTCCGGGAATGGAAGGCCCAAGTTGCCTCTTAAGGTTTCTGCTTCATATTCAGTACGATATATTCCCCTTTTTTGAAGGATAGGGATCACATAAGATACAAAGTCACTTAAAGCATTGGGAACACTTGAAGCAAAGATAAATCCGTCCGCCCCCTTCTCTTCAAACCATTGCTGAATCAGATGCGCTACTTTCTCGGGTGTTCCAATAAAAGAAGTCCGGGGTGTAGTCTCTTTAACTGCTACTTGACGGAGCGTTAACTGTTTCTCCTTGGCTTCCTGTTTAATTCGATCTGTTGTACTTCGGAAACTGTTTTTTCCGATGTCTCCGAGATCTGGGAAAGGTGCATCCAGTTCATATTGGGAAAAATCATGATGATCGAAGTATCGTCCTAAATAGTCAAGCGCCTTATCTATAGAAACCAGGTTAGCGAGTTCTTGATATTTGCGCTCCGCTTCTTCCTCAGTTGCACCAATGATTGGCGCGATACCTGGCAGAATAACAATTTCATCAGGATCTCTCCCGAATGCAATAGCCCTGTTTTTCACATCTTGATAAAAAATCTTGGCATCTCCCAAAGTTGGTTGACCTGTAAAGATTGCATCCGCTTCTTTAGCCGCAAGGTTTTTTCCAGCTTCTGATGAACCTGCTTGAAAAACGACTGGTCTCCCCTGTTTTGATCTGGCAATGTTGAGTGGTCCTTGCACGGAAAAAAATTCTCCTTTATGCTTTAATTGATGCATTTTAGAAGGATCAAAAAACTCACCGGACTCTTTATCCCGAGTAAACGCGTCATCCTCCCATGAATCCCAAAGTCCCTTGGTGACTTGTATATATTCTGATGCAATCCGATAGCGTTTGGCATGATCAGGGTGTTCTTCAATCGTTTTGTTATAGTTCAAGGCAGTACTCTCAAGAGGGGTAGTAACAAGGTTCCATCCGCCACGACCTTGACTAATGTGATCAAGTGAAGCAAATTGCCGGGCTACAGTAAATGGCTCACTGTATGAGGTGGAAACTGTTCCGACAAGCCCTATTCTTGATGTGAAAGCAGCGAGTGCGGATAAAATGGTAAGTGGTTCAAATCGATTTAAAAAATGCGGAATTGACTTCTCATTGATAAACAATCCGTCAGCAATGAAAAGTAAATCGAACTTTCCCTCTTCAGCCTTCTGGGCCTGCTCCTTATAAAATTCAAGACTTACACTGGCATCAGCTTGAATGTCTGGATGTCTCCAACCGGATATACTCCCTCCTACTCCATGAATAAGCGCTCCAAATTTTAACTTTCTCTGTTCAGACATCGATACTCCTCCTTTAATTAATCGGTTTATAGCTTCATCCCACATCTCCCCTGATTGCTGAGTCCTTTTTAATTTTGGCTCGTAACGTGTTTCACTTCAGATACTGCTAATTGAAGTGGACTCAACAATCGAAAAGATCTGAACCTTTCTGCTTCCTTTAAAATCGGCGAATGTAGGATAAACTCATCTACCCCGTACTTTTCATGTAAATTTGCTAAGACTTCTTTTACATAAGAAGGAGTTCCAGCAATAATATTGGAATCCTGTTCTTCTATTTCGTAAAGCTCCCCAGACTGCTTCCCGAATAACTCTGCTTGCGCTAAGGTTTGGACCGTGACAGAGCGACCGCTTTTGAGATGAACTTTCACAATCTTCTGATCACCTGTTAACTGTTCCGCTTCTTGTTGTGAAGGAGCAGCAATCACTGAAACCGATACCTTAAAGCTACCAGTTGGATAGATACTTTGGTAAATGCGTGCAGCATCTTCAAGTACAGTCTCATTACTGTTGATAAATCGAGCAAATACATAAGCTATCCCAAGTTCGGCTGCTAACCTGGCACTGTCAGCACTTGCACCAAGCAGAAACATCTTAGGCTTTTCGGAAGGTAGCGGTGTCGCTTGAATGCCTGCAAGCGGGTGAGTTTCATTAACTGAATTTTCGATTATTTCTTGCAGGAAAGATAACCGCTCTTCGAAATCTTTTCCATCATTCACAGTTCCAAACTGTAGCGCCTTCGTTGATAAGGGGAGGCCACCTGGTGCCTTTCCGATGCCAAGGTCTACCCTGCCTGGCGAAAGATTCGATAACACGTGAAAGTTTTCCGCCACTTTATATGGACTATAATGTTGTAGCATAACACCTCCGGACCCTACCCGAATCGATTTTGTCTGGGCTAATAAATAAGAAATCAATACTTCCGGGGAGGACCCCGCCAGCTGTTCGGCATGATGATGCTCCGATACCCAGAAACGGGTATACCCCCACTCTTCTGCATGTCTAGCCAGATTAATGGTTTGCTGTAGTGCATCAAATGCTGAAGCTCCTGGAAATATCGGGCTCTGGTCTAAAATGCCAAGCTTATAACTCATATTCTCTCCTCCGCTTTAATTCAAAGTTTACTTATGCGAATAATTATATTTTGACATATCCTATCACCTAAAACATGCTAATGGCAATGGTTTAACTAATAGAAAAAAATATTGTATTGATAGAAAATATCTATCAATTCGATTGTATATGTAATTGCTGAGTGTTTTTCTCAAAGTTCCGAATTGATAAAAGAATGTCTTTCCATAATAAAGGGGATTCCATCCCGTTATTTAAATGCGTCAGATAGATGTGCTGCTTTATCTTGATTAAATGTGACACATCCACTTCAATCAAAGTTCCCTGTTCTAACTCTTTTTTAATACATAAGAACGGTAAAAATCCGATACAGCTTCTGCTAAGAATTAGCGACTTCGCCACTTCCAAGTGATCAACCTGAAAATCAATGCGCGGCTCTACATTAGATACTTCAAAAATTTTATGAACGTGGTTCCAGTCAAGCGCACCACACTCAAAAAATACCAACGGCTCCATTGATAATTCCTGTACTGTTAGCCCAGTTCGAAGTTGAAATGGATGTCCTGGATACACGACTAAACGAATCGAATTATCAAGGGTTTTGTAATTTTGCAGACCATTATGTGTAACATCCTTCATAAAGGCTATATCAACCTGTTTCAGAAGCAATTTTTCCATTAATGCATCATTTGTTGCTGAAATAAATTTAAAGCGTAAATTGGGGTTTTCCTTTTTCCATAGAGGAAGAGCAAATGGAATAAAGTATTGCGATGTAATGATATTAGCCCCTATCGTTATTTCCTCCAGTTCGCTTCCTGTTTTCAACTGCTTTTTCCCCTGGTGAAAGGTACGAATAATTTGATCCGCAAATGGAATGAAGGCTCTCCCTTTTTCGGTTAAAATAATCCCTCTTCCTTGCCTCTCAAATAGTACTGAATCGAGTTCACTCTCAAGCGTCTTAATTCTTGCCGAAACCGTTGGCTGTGATAAAAACATTGCCTCTGCGGCTTTATGAAAACTATTAAGGTGAACAACATACATAAAAGCTTCAATATGATCAATATTCATCTTGCCCACTCCTTTTTCCAAAATGAACGCAAAAAGCTCCTGTTCGCTTATCGCGTTCAGGAGCTTTCGGTTGTCCAATCAGCTCATCTACTTATAATAATTCTTTCTCCGATTTTAATCTGATAAAACCAATAAGTAAAGTATAATTTAATTAACTTAACAAAGAATAAATCATATTTTTTTTGCATTATCTTACAATTTTATTCAAGGGACGCAATCTATTATGCAGATGAAAATTTCAGGATTCTAAGTAAATAAAACGAATAATCCCATTCTCTTACTGCCCGCTTTTCAATCCTGAGTGTGCATCTTTTTTACAAATTTGGATTGTTAAATTGTTTTTCCAAATGGACTTTTTTGATCGTTTCAGAACTTTTCCAAGCTGTCCATCCTGTCTACGTTATATTTTTTTCTCCTTATAAAATAGAAAAGAACGGTCATCCTAAGGGAGTAATTTCAATAATGACATAAGGAGAGAAACTACATGCCTCAACAGCAAATTGATATCAATCAATTAAATCAAGCAAAAGCTAACGTTACCCTTACGCAAACCTTACTTTCACAAGCAATTGAAAAATCTTCCTCGGATCCAACTTTGGCACAAGAAGCCATTAAACAAGCTGCTCAAGAAATCGCCCAAGCCCAATCTTCCGTAAATCAGGTTTATAGTACAGTACAAGCTCAGCAAGCGGAATGATTCTGGGGATTATCTCGAATAATTGATTCAAAACAAGAAGAAAGAGGCCTATATCCTAATTCAGGAATAGGCCTTTATATAACGAATGTTTATGGTGTTCCAAGCTTTTTCACCCCCACTTATTTAATGGCGGTATGCTTTGTGGGAACTTAAACGCATTGTATGGATCATACCTCGTTTTCACTTCCCTAAGCCGTTTGAAATTTTCTCCATAATACGCAGTTGGCCAATCTTTGATTAGAGTATCCGGCCAATTTACATAGTCACCGGTAGTAAATGGTGACAAGGCATGCTTCAGGTCCTTGATCCAACGAATGTTTAGCCGCTCTTCTTCTGGATTGGTCCATGTAGCCTGATACTCCTGGGCGATGATGGCATCTCGATAATAAAAAGCTGTCTCCTTTGGATCTTTAAGGCTCGCCACTCCTCCTAGGGATTGGTGCCAAATGGCTGCATTTTCATTTGGAGCATTTCCCAAAAAATGTTTCATAGTTACGATTGCTTGCTGTGGAAAAGCTTTTTCAATGAAAGATCCTGACCTCTTTCGATGCGCCGGTTGATTTCCAGCTGGATAATCAAAGAATCTTACGGCTTCAATGTATGGGACTTCCTTTATCATGACATTTATTGGTGAACCTGTTTTTGTCAAAGGCTTTAATAGCTGCTTCAATCTATGTGACGTTCCAACAAATTCACCTTTAGCAAAAATTTCGTTTGCTTCCTTTGCCTTGAATTCTATTTCTGAAGTTAAGCCTTCATCAGCTTGAGTGGCCCAATCCTGCCAGGCTTCAAACACCGCTTCGAAATCTTCCCACCCCCATGTGACGGAGAAAACGGAAACCCTTGATACGGGGGTTACCCTGAAAGTAAGAGAAGTGACTATGCCAAAGTTTCCCCCTCCTCCCCCGCAGCATGCCCAAAATAAATCACCATTGGTTTTCCTATTCGCTTTAATGAGTTTGGCTCCCCTCTTTCCACAAGCCCTTACCATTTCTATTTCAAGTAGATTGTCACAAGTAAGTCCAAAGCGCCTCGTTAACATACCTATTCCACCGCCGAGCGTAAGACCTACAACACCAACACTGCTTTCGGTCCCTGCCGGAATCGTCGTGCCATAGTTCCATAACGTATTATATACTCGCCCTAAATCAGCTCCGGCTTCAATTTTTGYGATCATTTTTTCACGATTGACCTTGATATTGTACATTTCACTAATATCTATGACTAGACCGCCATTCACTAATGAAAAATTTTCATAACTATGCCTGCCGCTCCTAACCCGGAAAGGTGCATGATTTTCCCGGGCCCACTTCAATGAATTCAACACATCATCGGAATTTTGACAAAACACAATGACCTTTGGGAATTTAGAAAAACTTAAGTTATTATTTATCCTGGCACGCTCATACTCAGCATCATTAGGTGTAACGATACGCCCGGTAAGCTTTGTTCTTTCCAAAAGATAACCCCTTCCTCGGGTAAATATGTAACATCCTATGAAAAAAACTGGAAGGAAGATACATTCCCCTTGCTATCCCTCCCTTGTTACGAGGTCAAATTAGCTACACTCGTGGAATTCGCTGTTTTACTCGTGAATTCAACGCCTTCTCGTGAATTTCGCTATTTTACTCGTGAATTCAACGTCTTCTCGTGAATTTCGCTATTTTACTCATGAATTCGACGACTTTACTCGTGAATTTCGCTATTTTACTCGTGAATTCAACGTCTTCTCGTGAATTTCGCTATTTTACTCATGAATTCGACGACTTTACTCGTGAATTTCGCTATTTTACTCGTGAATTCAATGACTTTACTCGTGAGTTTCGCCGTTTTACTCGTGAATTCAACGTCTTCTCGTGAATTTCGCTATTTTACTCATGAATTCGACGACTTTACTCGTGAATTTCGCTATTTTACTCGTGAATTCGACGACTTTACTCGTGAATTCCGCTGTTTTACTCGTGAATTCCACGACTTTACTCGTGAGTTTCGCTGTTTTACTCGTGAATTCCACGACTACACTCGTGAGTTTCGCCGTTTTACTCGTGAATTCCACAATTGATCTACAAGGACAAAAAAGGCCCTTCTCGAATTAGAGAAGGGCTTTTTACTAGAATTTCTTATCCTGAAATCTCATCATCGGATTTAACATCCAATGGTGTTCGTTTATCCATTTTCAGCATGTAATAACTTGCTATTACCAAGGCTAGGAAAACGATCCCGACAACCAAGGAAATCCTTGTACTAGGATTGATCCACATACCTACCAGCACCATCAGTAAAAAGGCTATTGTCGCATAGTTACTGTAAGGGGCCAACGG